>JAZDLJ010000311.1:0-2044 GCA_043802115.1 bacterium
TAGGATTCCCGGAGCAGACAACAACAACGAAGATGACCTCCCCTTCAAAGCCTCAATAATTATTAGCTCAAGATAAAAAGATGATATATCAATACTGTTAAGGTGCTTCCAGATTTTAAAAGCTCTTGTTTCAGTGATACGATTTGCTTGCTTAACATACGCAATATGCTTGCGAACGTTTGTTTGCGTCCAAGAATCTTGTTTAGATAGATATATACTTGCATCAGTTGTAGTACCCTTTTGCTTCCGAGCAGGAGTAATATCACAATGATACCCATTATAAAAAATTCCTAAAGAGACATTTTGTTTCTTTACTCCCTTAAATCCAATTTCAATGAGATGATTATTTAGATTGTTATAGATCTCGCATAAAGTTAAATCTATATCTACACAAACATAAACATCTAAATCAGTACCTACAATTAAACTAGTACCTTTTGCATAAGAACCTGAAGGACAAATATCATATAAATATTGCGTGGCCCAACGACGCAATAATATATTTAACCCCGAAAATGTTTTTGCTATAGCTTGTTTTCTAACTAAGTTGGGGGAATATTTAAGAACGATCTGCCGTATGTAACTATCTGTGAGATTGTTGGCCATCATTTTCGTATACTACAAATATTGCTGACAAAAGAAGAGTAATTACCTAGGTCCCAAGGGGGAACAGTAGCTAGAGACTTAATATCTTCAAATAATAGCCCTAAAAAGGCAAACAATGATTGATCCTTTGAAGCCGTATATCGCAATGAATTATTTTTATTCCCTAATTGTGTTGAAAAAGCTCCCATATTTACAATGCATCCGCCATCAATAGCTTCTTCCTTCTTAGTTGGTAAATATTTTTCTATTTTATCCCAAGCTGATTTCTCAGACCATGTAGATGAAGAAGCAACAATATAGCCGAATATTCGCCCCCGAGGTTTTGGCTTATACTCCCCTCCAGCATGTTTAATCCACTGGCTAGGTAGGCGATAAAGTTTTCTAATTGAAGATATTTTTTTACCTGCATCTTCAATTTCTTCCTTTGTAAGCTCTGTTTTAACTTCAACCACAGCGTAGACACATTCAACTGGTATGAAAACAGTCTTTTCTTGTCTATAAATTAGCGGAGAATATTGTCGATCAAAAATAATAATGTCTTGTTGTAAACTTTGATGCCCTGTTGAATCAATAACAACACCCCTATTTACTTCATATCTATTTGGTAGATAATTCTTAAGCCAACTAATCCAAACGTCTTCAGTAGTTCCACCCTTGGTGCTACTGTGAATAATACTTGCTTTGGTACTATTGAATTTGCTTTTCATCTCTTCACATGCATTCTTGAAAAGCAAATCTAAATTAATAGTAGAGCTAACTCTCTTTTCTTTCATTTATTTCTCCCTGACGGATAAGCATTATTTTAAAATTATTTCATTCAATCGCAAAACTTACAGTCACTACTGCCGTTACCCTCTTCTCTAGAGAACTAGTGTCATTAACTCCACAATCTGAAACCTCTGTTGAGTTTCTATGCATCTATTTCTTCCAAGGCCTTTCGGTAAATACAAAAGTCGCAATCTACTCCATGATCAGGAATTTTATTGCCCATCAGGCATTTATGCATCTCGAAAATTTTAGAGTCTAGCCACGAGTCATTTCCCTCATAAGGTATTATCTTAATATCAAAATCAAGCTTCGCTCCAAAAGTATCTCTATTAGTAAGTCCGTTACAATATACAAAGTAACCTATCGAAGACACATTAAACCCATTTTTCCTAAATAACCATTGGTATATCTCCATCTGTCGCTTATAAGACACCTGCCATTCAGCATCTAAAGAAACCTCTTCCTCTTTAGAGGTGCTCTTATAGTCTACAATAAAAAGCTGACCATCAGCACCAACCCAAATATCATCAATGCCCCCCGAAAATAAAAGGTTAGTCTGGCTGTGTAAATACTCTATCCCACCATGAAGAGCATCCCTCCAAAGATTCATCTTCTCATGCTTAAACGGAACTGCCTTAATCCCACTAGCTTCCATAAGGGGATGGATTAT
>JAZDLJ010000312.1:0-4081 GCA_043802115.1 bacterium
TTAATTAGCGTTAGTTAGATATAATACTTAATGTTTATTAGGTTAATTATTTTAGTAGCGTTTTTAAAAAATCTGTGTAAATTCGTGTCTAAATAATAGAAAGTGTAAACTACTTTTGCCTCTTAATGAAGGATGCCAAAAAAAGCCTACTAAATACTCGCTCAGCAAAATGTTGGATGCACATCTATCTTAAAAAAAATCAAAATTAGAATTGCTGTTAAAAGATAAAAGGGGCTGGATATTATTGAATAGCTTTATTGGGATAAGATTGTCAATGTCTCATTTCTAAGCTTTTTAGCGGTTTTCTGCAACCTCCTAATTTTTTTTCATCAGGGTACCCAAGGGTTACAACAGCCGAAAGCTCACTATCTTTACTTAATTTAAGATAGTGAGCGACTTCATCTTTCTTATTTAATATCTCACCTAGCCAACAAGTTCCCAGGCCTAAGGAATGAGCTTCTAGGAGGAGATTCTGGATAAAAGCCCCTATAGCCATCATATCCTTATCCCAATTATAAGACTCTCCCTTATCAATAAAAATAAGAATAACTACCGGGGCATTTTTAATAATCCCCCCATATTTAGTAAATCCAGCTAATCTCTCTTTTTGGGCTTTGTCTTTAATAATTAAGAACTTCCATGGTTGGTTATTTAAACCTGAAGGCGCCCATCGCCCAGCTTCTAATATCCTGGCGATAGATTCTTCATCAGGCATATCTTCTTTATATTGTCTAATAGAACGTCGGTTGCGAATGATTTCCAGGATATCCATTTAGAAAGAGATTGTATTAATAAAACAGTTTTTATGACCACCACCACCACTACCAGAAGAAGCAGGAGCAGGGACAGAGGCGGTAGTAATACTTATAGGGGTAGTCATAGAACTTGTATAACCGGCGGAGTTATATGCCTTAACACCCAAGGTATAAGTTTTACCTGCTGCAAGACCTGTTAATGAACAACTTGTTGCTGTCTCAACATCAGCTAATAACTCAAATTCTACTGAAGTGGAAGTATCGTGCACATATACATAGCTCTTTAATCCTGAGCCAACACTCCAGGATAAGGATGCAGAGTTTGTTCCTTCTTCCAGTACTGTTACACTAGCTGGTGCTGATGGGGCAGGATCAGTTACAACTAACTCCCCTAATGCCGCGTAGGCGTCTATTCGGCCATAACCAAGCAGTCCTTTATAATTCGGGTTTAAAGAATTTATATTATGGGCAGTGTATTTTAATTGATTATAAATCTGACTCACGCTCCAGCCTTTTTGTTTTATTAATGCTGCTACCCCTGAAACAACTGGACAGGCCATCGATGTTCCGCTTTTATTTACATATTTATCTGCATCTGTATGACCAAGGGAACGGATAACAGATCCTGGAGCTGTAACATTAACCCAATCACCATAATTTGAAAATGAACTTACTCTATCATTTAAATCAGAACTAGCCACACCAATTACATTATCATAGGCTGCGGGATAATACTTTATATTAATATTATCAGTACCAGCATCATAATTTCCAGATGCTGCAATAAGAACAATCCCTGCATTATAGCCATTATTGATAGCTGTCCTGAGTTCAGGATCATCAACTAGCCCTCCAAGACTCAAATTGATAACATCAACATTCTTTTCCACAGCGTAATTTATAGCCTTCACTACATTAGTTATTGTCATAGTCCCATCTTCGCTTACTTTAATAGGTAATATTGTACAATTATAAGCAATACCTATTATTCCAAGGGCATTATCGCTAGCGCCTATAATCCCTGCAACATGCGTACCATGCCCCTTATTGTCAGTTACATTATCGTTTTCACTGAGATAATTCCATTTATTAGGACTAATTGCCCCTGCTAGATCCTCATGATCTTCCTTAACTCCCGTATCTATAGCTGCCACAGTTATACCACTTCCCGAATAACCCCTGCCCCAGGCCTCTGGTGCGTTAATATCACAATTATTTGAATTGGTTAGATAATACTGATCAGGATACATAGGATCATCATCAGGACTGGCAAAAATTTTCAAGATAGATTCAGGAGTTGCATTTTCTACTTCTTCAAATTCAAGAAGTTCATTAATTGTCTGTTTAATTGTCTTATTCTCAACTATATTATCTACCTCAAACCCTGTGTTACTATTATCTACATCAATAACTTCATCAATAACCTCAACCCCTACTTCAGCACGTATCTCTTCTTTTTCTCTCTCAGTGACATTAGCTTTAAATCTTAATTTAACCCTACCTTCTGATACCTGAACAGAAAAAAAATTATTTTTTTGTTCCTGGCAATACCAGATCGTTTCAACTGCCGAACAAGGAGATTGAATTAGATATGTCAAAAAGGTAGTACAAAAAGCAATTAATAAGATCAATCTAACTGGACTACTACTGCTTTTCTTCCTCGTCATTATCTCCTCCTCTAAATTTAAGCCTTATTCTACTAATTAGACATAGAATGCCAAACTCACGTTATTTAATACCCAATTAACAAAATTTTAAACTACTCCAGTATAGACCTCATCCCAGGTTAGTTCATCTTGATCCGCACATCTGGAAACCCGCATAAAAAAAAATGAAAATTTCTATACGTTTAAATTACAAATTTTTAAATACAAAATATATAATGGAAGTATAGATTGGCAAATAAAAGGATGACAGGGGCACTTGCGAGCAATAAAATAAAAAAACTATTTTATTGCTGTCGCAAGTGCCCCTGTCATCATAAAAATATCTTCCGCTAATTCAACATCTAACGTCCCAACCCCACATGAAGGGGTAATTAAGGAAAAGTTCAAAATCTCCTCTTCTTTAAAACCTAAATCCTCCATACGTATTATTATACGTTTTAGGACATTAAAAAGTTTCATTTTTTTTTCTTCATTTTTCGTTTTTTCTTCTTTATTCTTAGATATCAAAGGGAAAGATGAATTTTTTATGAATACCTCATCAGTTGGGACTATCCCCCAGGCAAGTACTCCACCTCTTTCTAAAAACCTCTTTAATTTCTCAGAATACAAAAATAGATTATCTCCAAAATTGTAGGCATCAAGAGAAATAATATCAACTGAGGTATCTAACAGGATTGACCAATCTGTATTCCCGCAACAATGTACTCCTGTAATACTGGTTAGATTAGAAAATATCTCCTCCAGGGCATCAACGATCTGTTCTCGACTTACGTTAAAAAACGCAGAACCAAAGGCGCTCAAATACGGCTCATCAAGGAACATAATTATTGGTTTTGAAAATTTGGAAAGAACCTTTTCCTGCCACTGAGCCTTACGTAATAAATTTTTAACTACAATATCCCGTAAGGTGTCATTATAAAAGATAGCTTTTTTATTCTCATCAGTTACCTGCATCCCAAAACTTATAGGGCCAGTGATCTGTCCTTTAATGTATTGGCATTCTCTCAAACTATCTTTCATGTCAAGTAACCTGTAAAGACCTTGAGCATATTCCGGGCCAATAGCAAACTTATTTATATCCTCACTTAAAAAATTCTCATAAAACCTCTCCGCCTCTTCAAGCAAACCTGTTGAGGTATCCAGATACATCTTCTCCTCCTCAATCTTGACACAAGGAAGACCCTCGCAATACTGGACATACATATTCTCCAAGAAACTCCTCTTTGGTAACTGCGGCCAAAAAGGGATTTCTTTAAAATTGGCTAAGACAAATTCGCAGCCAGCTCGTGCATCTTTATGGGGGATGCTTCCAATACCTGTTGGTAAACAATGTGGTTTAAAGTTTTTCATAGTATATATTGTACTCCAAGTTAGATTTTTCTAAAATAATGCAGGTTAATTTTATAACTAACTGTTTAGGCACAGAGTGGCAAAGGCACAGAGGCACAAAGGAAAAAAAACATCTTTCCAAAATAAATACCATATTCTCTAAGCAACTAGAGGCAAAAGAAGACAAAAATTTCGACCTGTACGGTTAACTTTAACCAGAGCGTTGGCTTAGGAGGTGTAAATAAATAACTCATCGCTTCCTTTCGGGCGAACTCTATTTTTGCCCCGAAGGGGCAACTCATAAACTGCTCCAAAGGAGCCTCTCATACT
>JAZDLJ010000315.1:0-6852 GCA_043802115.1 bacterium
CGCAAGGAGGCAGAGATTTAACCATGTTACTATGCTCAATAATCCTTCAAAGTGAGATCAACTTCCTGATGGAACACAAGACCTTCAATCACCCTCTATAGACAATCTTTTTACTCTATTTTATTCGCTATCTCATATTTAAGAAAGTCCGATTCCGTCTGAAGCACCACAATAACTCTCTCCAGCAAAATTTTTATCTTCTCTCCTAGTAAATATGATATTTATTTTGGAAAGATGTCTAATCGGAGTATCTAAAATTTTTATTGACAACTATTTAAGGGGAGGTGTAGAATCTGTCCTTATTTTCAAGTATTTTCGTTTTACCTCCATCCTGGATATTTAGCTAACTGTAGCAAATTAAATCTAAAGAGGTATATTCTGATGTATATAATAATCATTGGTTGTGGACGAGTAGGATCGCAGTTAGCAACTATAATGTCTAAAGAAGGTCATGATGTAGTAGTAATTGATAAAAACAGTTCATCTTTTAGTAGATTGGGCTCTACTTTTAATGGAATCACCTTAAATGGAAGTGGATTCGATCGTCAATTATTAGAAAATGCCGGGATTACAAAAGCTGGGGCATTTGCAGCCTTAACAAATGGTGATAATGCAAACATTATGTGTGCCCAAATTGCCAAAAATATATATAAGGTAAAAAAAGTAATCTGTCGGGTTTATGATCCAAGTAGGGCACAAACTTATGAAAAATTAGGGCTAGATATAATTAGTGGCACCCTTTTAATTGCTAAGTTAGTTAGAGAAAAACTCTTAGAAAGAGATGAAACCATAACTGTTGACCGGATGAGCCCTGTCCTTGAATCTTTAGAATTTATAGAGTATCCAGCTCAGGATAACATCATTGGTAAAAAGATAGAGGATATAAATATTGTTGGTAATTTTTTAATTTATACAATTAGAAAGGGTAATAAGGAATTAATCCCAGCTCCTGACACTATAATCAAAAAAGATGATATTATTCTAGCTATAAAAATAAAAAATAGTAAAAAGGAAAAAAGTTACCATGCTGAAAAATAAAGTATGGGGAATGAATGACTCTTTATAAAATGAGGTCGCTTATATGTACATAATTTTAATTGGTGGAGGAAAAATTGGGTATAACCTGGCTAAATCCCTCATAATGAACAAAAAAAATACTGTCGCTATGATTGAACGGGATCCCGAAAAATGTAGAAAAATTGCAGAAAATCTTGATATCCTGGTTATCCAGGGAAATGGTTGTGAATCTAAATTTCTACAAGAGGCAGGGATTGAACAGGCAGATGTTTTAGCCTCTGTTACTGGTGATGATGAAGATAACCTTGTTGCCTGTCAATTAGCAAAGAAGATATACCAGGTCAAGAGAACAGTTGCAAGGGTTAATAATCCAAACAATGAAAATACCTTTAGTTTGTTAGGTATCGATGTTCCTGTCAATAGCACCTCTATTATTGCTAAAATAATTGAAGAAGAAACTACTTTGGATGACTTAGTTAATCTATTTACTTTTAAGAGAGGAAAACTAGCTATTGTTAGGGTTGATATCCCTAATACCTCACCTGTAGTCAACAAAAAGCTCCTAAATGTTAAACTACCTTCTGATAGCATTATTGTTTCTATTCTAAGAGGAGACGAAGTAATCGTACCCAAAGGAGATACCCTGCTCCAAGAGAGGGATGATGTTATAGCCTTAACCACGATTGAAAATGAAAAAAAGATGTTAAATCTGTTAGTGGGGATGATTTGACGTGTAATGAAAATAAAATTGTTTTTTATTTTATTTTCATTACACATTTTTATTTTTTAATCTTCTGTCTTTAAAAAGGTAAAACATATGGCTATTATTCAATTTAAAAATTTAAATCGGCAAATTTTAGATAGTATAAAAGGAATGATGGTAGAAATACTCTTACCATTGTTCCTTATTTGGGTTTGTCTTATTATTTGTTTTATTTTAGTTAATTTTTTCTAAGAAGATTAATTTTAGGGCACTGGTGTAGTTAAATGGGATTCATTTTTCCCCGTGTTTATTGGGTTTGCAGAAATTTTATTAGAGCGAGTTTTGGTAATTTTAGGGAAGCGAGCTTAGAAAATTCAAAAAGACTACTCTAACGAATGAAACAAAGATTTTTGCAAACCCAATAAGAGAGCCTCTTAGAGAATCCCATTTAACTACACCAGTGCCATTTCAGTTTAGTTTAAAAAAATCCTAAAAAAAACTAATGCTCCTAAAACCAAGAAAGAACGATTATCAGATTATTGGCTACTATTCTGGCATTATATTAATAGGCTTAGGCTTCTTAATGATTGTGCCTTTTATAACGGCGATCCTGTTCTCTGAATGGAACTGTGCCTTAGATTATGTAATAGGAATGGGTATTTGTCTAAGCACAGGTTATGGTCTACGAATCGCTTGTTATACAAATCGAGACCTTCACTGGTATCATGGTATGGTAGTCGCTGCAGTCTCTTGGTTTTTAGCCACCATCCTTGGAGCTGTTCCATATTGGTTGAGTGGATACTTTAATTCCTATCTTGATGCCTGTTTTGATATGATGAGTGGATACACTACCACAGGACTTGTTCTCATTCAAGATATAAACCACCTCCCTCACTCCCTTAATATGTGGAGACATATTCTAACCTATGTTGGTGGTCAAGGCATCATAGTTGTAGCTTTAACTTTTTTAATGAAGAGTATCCCAGGCGCATATAGGATGTATGTTGGAGAAGGTAAGGATGAACGTCTACTGCCCAATGTAGTCCAAACTGCAAGGGCTATCTGGATAATCAGTATCGCTTATTTAGTTATTGGTTCATTAGTTCTCTGGGGCATCCTTTATTATATTGGATTATCACCTGTAAGATCCCTTCTGCATAGCCTTTGGTTATTTATGGGGGCATGGAGTACAGGTGGGTTTACCCCTCAGTCTCAAAATATCCTTTATTATCATAGCCTAAGCATAGAAGTAATCACTTGTATCATCTCTATTGTAGGCTCACTTAATTTTGCCCTGCATTACGTTGTCTGGAAAAAAGGGTACAAAGAGATCTATCGTAATATAGAGACCTTTTCTTTCTCTCTAACAGTAGTAATAAGCTTTATAATCCTATCCATGGGTTTAAAAAGAGGTGCCATATTCCCTCATTTTTTTGCCTGTTTTCGGAAAGGCTTTTATACTATTATCTCAGCCCATACAACTACCGGGAATATGACTATTTATGGAAGACAGTTAGTAACAGAATGGGGTCCACTAGCTATGTTAGGTATAATATTAGCTATGTCTATTGGTGGAAGTGCCAGTTCAACTGCTGGTGGATTTAAAGGATTAAGAATGGGGATTATTTTTAAAGGTTTATTTGAAGATATAAAAAAGATGATCAACCCTGATTCTGCTGTCATTATTGAAAAAATTCATCATATTAAAGATATTTCTCTAGACGATAAACTTGTTCGTTCTGCAAGTATCATAGTTATGTCCTTTGTAGGGAGTTATGCACTTGGGACATTGATAGGAACATTTTATAATTACCCTGTTTTATCAGCGCTATTTGAATCTGTCTCCGCTGGGAGCAACTCTGGATGGACATGCGGCATAACCTCAGTCTCAATGCCTGTGCTTTTGAAAGTAGTGTATATCTTTCAAATGTGGGTTGGTAGATTAGAATTCATATCTATCTTTACCCTAATTGGCTTTTTATACGCAGGAATAACCGGAAGGTAAAAACTAATGATGAATAATGAATTTAATAAAACAACCTAACAAAATAACACCATTTGCATTAAAAACAAAAAGAAACTTACTTATAAGCATTACCGTAATAATTCTTTTCTTTAATGTTCCTATTACGTTAGCTTTTCAGCACATTGTACCAACTAATGAATTGATTGAGAATGCTAAAAAATATGATGGGAATGAGGTCTATTTTAAAGGTGAGGTTATCGGAGATGTGATGCAGCAAGGTAAATTTTTTTGGCTAAATCTTTATGATGGAAATGAAGCTATGGGAATTTGGGGTACGATTGATCTTTTACCTAAAATAACTTATATAGGTGACTATAAGCACAAAGGGGATAGTGTATTAGTAAAGGGGATCTTTCATCGGGCATGTTCTGAACATAATGGTGAAATTGATATCCATGCCCTAGAATTAGAATTAGAAGAGAAAGGTTATACAGTAGGACATCCCTTTAATAGGACTAAATTGTTCTATGCCATATCCTTTTTTACCTTGACTATTAGTTCTTTTCTTTATTATCAGAAGATTAAACTTGTAAAGGGGATAAAGTAGCTTTTTTACTTTATCCCCTTTGCAAGTTTAATAGGACTCCAACAATTACAACTTCGATCCTATTCTTAATCATAATCTTCAATATGCCTTCCAAGTTTAGCATAATACTTTCTGCCTGCTTCTTTTAAAGAAAAATAGAGATCAAGAGCTCTCTGATGTTCTACTACCCGTTCATGTTTTGGTCACAGGTTGCAGAAGAACCAAAAAAAAAAACTTCTAAAAAGAAGTCCAACAGTCGTAAAGTAAAAAACAACTTTATGACTGTTGGACTTCTTTAATCATCCCCTTCCCCATCATTCTCCGCCACATTACCTGTAAAACCTTGAGAACTTACATTAACTTCCTTTATGTATTTATCAACCAAATCTCTAGTATTAATAACCTTTAATTCCTTAAAAAGAAAATCAAACTTATTCTCTATCTCCTTACTTATATTAGCTTTAACCTCCTGTGGTAACTCCATAAGATCCTTCTTAAATGGGCCAAAGGCCTTTTTCCTGCTTTTATAAATAAACTGTTCCTCTGTATCTTTCTCCTTCTTTTCACTAATTAGATTCTCTTTTATCCAGACATAAATCTTTTCTTTCAAATTATTAGGAAAAGACGGATTGTTATAGATCATATTCTGGAATTCAGTTGCTAAATGGACCTCAGCAGTCTCTACCTCTGCAAACGTATGAAAGGCCTCCGCAGGCAAAGTAGATGCGCCATGTTGTACTGCTCCACCCATTCTAAATTCATCTCTTGCATTCTGAGCAAGAACCCTTAAAGTCTCAAAGTCTATTTTAACCTCCGCTATTTTTCCGTTTGGTAAGACAACTCCGCCATGAGTTGTCCCTGTCTGAACACTAATCTTGCTTATCCCAACTCCTCCAGAATATTCCTTCCTGTATCCCTCCATAAATCCTCTCAGTTCTTCTGGGGTACTATTTTTATGCCCCACTTCACCAATCTCACCTCCAACTGATACTGTAATACCTTTTGGTGAAACCTCTCGAATAAACTTAGTCAATTCTGCACAAACCTTATAATTATCTTGTTGCTGCTCTAAGATAGTTAGTTTATTTAAGTCTACTAAGGTTGAACTGTCTATATCAATATTATAAAAACCAGAGGCAATAGCTTCCTTTATAATTGCCTTTAAATTATCCATCTCTTTCGTCGGATTTTCTTTATATTTTTTAATATTAACCTGAAAATGGTCACCTTGAACAAAGACAGGGCCTTTAAATCCTTCTTTTAAGGCAGCCGCTAAACATACCCCGGCATACTCATAAGGTCGCTGGTCTGTATAAGCAATCTCACTCTTGGCAATCTCAAAAATAAACGCCCCAACCTTGTTTTTTATGGCTGATCTTATAATCGCTCGAGCAAGGTCATAAGTCAATCCTCTTAAATTAACAGCGGGCACGGTAAAACCACTAATCTCCCCTCTTCCTCTAGCTAAATAAAAATCATTAATAGAGGCTAAAAACACCCCTGCTTCCTGGGCCATTTCTCTAATCTTTTCAAATTTCTTTTGTTTTGTATCTATATCTGAAGAAAGCATCAGTTCTTTTACAATTGTGTCGATATCTTTAGAATTACAATTACATTTACAGTTACTCTTCATGAAAGTTTCCTCCTTTTTTATTATTCATACGAATTAATATTTGACAATCAGTATTTCTCCTTTAATTTTTCTTATACGCCTTTCAATCTCCAGATCCCACGTTTTTTTGACCTTTGTCTTTAACAATCTAAGCTTGAAATAAGCTTGTGGACTAAGTTAGTTTGTTATGCTAAACGATAAATCAAGAGCTTTATTAGTTATTTTTTCTATTAGAAACAGACAGTTCACACCTCCTTTACTGTTTATGGCCCAATGGCGAGCTAAAGGGCTAACGCAGGGTTAAACGGCGTGACTGGACTATGGGCTTGTTTTTTAGCCCGCAGTCATCCACGTCCGTCTCGATTGTTTATGTTATGTATTTTTTTCAAGGGAAAAAGTTTGGATCATCCTTTATGGCTTCTAAACATTCATCCTCTAAACAATCTTTATTTATTTCCCACCATTATCCAGTATGTCTCTTGTACGAAAGATTAAAATGTCCATTGTTAATGTATTCTAATCGGGCAAATTTATCCTCAAAAAATGGTAAAATTGCATATTGCCCAGGAGATCGATATTTTCCAATGAAATAAAAGTAGTGTTGATACCACTTTGAATAGATATCTACCAGATAATTAAATGTTTCATCTTTAGGAGGAGGCTTAATATGTTTTAGCTTTAATATTGTCTCGATGAAATTATCCGCTTTGATTTTCAAATTATTTTTAATAATCTCTGGCACTCCTGGTTTGGACTTTTTAGGAGGCTTATACATCCAAATTTTTTGTTGTTTTACCATACTTTCTCTCATTTTGGTTGAGATATATCTCTGTTGTAAATTATTTTTTTTCACAACAAAGAAATGACCAGCCAAAAACGCTCAGCGTTTTTGGTCTGCGTCAATTGACTGGTTAGATTATTTCAATAGTTCTGGTTTTTCATAAATCGAATAATTGTTATTTTTAGGG
>JAZDLJ010000339.1:0-3604 GCA_043802115.1 bacterium
GTAAAATTGCCTCTGTTTGAGCAAAGCGAGTTAGGCAATTTAGGGAAGCAAGCTTAGAAAATTCAAAAAGGCTACTTCAACGAACGAAGCAAATATTTTTGTCTTCTTACACCCTGCAAAATTATTTTGGAAAGATGTCTAATGATAATTTTCGGCCTGACAAATATGAGGTTAAGTATTGGGGATTTAATTGTTTGTTTAAATTCCCGATAGTCAAGCTCTTAGATTATCTTAATAAATGGGAGGAATTAGAAAGGAGCAATAATCCCTTTGCAATCGTGGTAATGGCTCACTTAAAGAGTATTCAGACTGGCAAGGATTCAGATGAACGTTTGTTTTGGAAGATAACCTTAGTAAAAAGGTTATATGAGAAGGGGTATAGTAAGAAAGATATCCTAAATCTATACAGGTTTATAGATTGGGTCATAAGTTTATCTAAGGAATCAAAGATAATGTTCAATGATGAAATAAAAAAATACGAGGAGGGTAAAAAAATGCCTTTTATAACTACAGCAGAGAGTATTGGGATTGAGAAAGGGATTGAAAAAGGGATTGAGAAAGGGATTGAAAAAGGAAGGAAAGAAGGAATCGTAGAATCAATTAAGGTATACCTATTGATTCGTTTTAATAGGGTTTCTGAAAATTTTTTGGCCAAGCTTAGGACAATAGAAGATATTAATGAATTAGAACGATTGACTTCCCAGATTTACAAGTGTCAGAGTTTAGAGGATGTCTTAAGGTTGGTGTGAGTGAAAGGTAAATATTCAGTAAACCCCTACCAGATATATAGATTTTCAGGTAAATAATTATAAAGAAGATTGAGGTTGAGCTTAATCCTGCAACGTCAATTAGTTTTAAACAGTCGTTGTAGTGTCCCGAAGGGACAATTGAAAATAGTCCAGCAATTTATTGCTGGGTTAACAATGCATAAAAAAACAAGAGAGTCCCGTAGGGACGATTGAAATAAATCATGTCTCATTGCTAGTCATTTTTCAGTCGTCCCTACGGGACTCAAAAATATTTTTAATTCTCCAATCCCAGCAATAAATTGTTGGGCTATTTTCATATAATCCCTACGGGATAAAAAAATATAAAAACAATTTTGTCTAGGCACTTAAGGGGTTTACTGAATATTTACAAAATCTTTACTTTGTTCGTTAGCGGAGACTTTTTGAATTTTCCAAGCTTACTTCCCTAAATTACCAAAACTCGCTACGCTCAAACAATGGTAATTTTACGGGAATCTGTGCTAAAAAAATTTACAAAAAGTCTCATAATAACTCTCTCCAGCAAAATTTTTGTCTTCTCTCCTGATCAATATGGTATTTATTTTGGAAAGATGTCTAAATAAGATAACTTCAGGGATTTTATCACAAATCCTAAAAAACTCATTCGCGTCTTTCATATCATACCCACCCATGTGCTGTTCAATCATAATTGCCTCAACAAGTTTTAACTTTATATGCTGCTGGATTAGGTATACTGATTTTGAGCTATGGAGCATCTCTAAAATAGGACATTATCACATTGGTATGACAGGAGAAAATTAAATTTTGGGATAAATTCAAAAAAAAAGCAAAAGATAAGCCTTGCTAAAAGGCATACAAAGAGGTATGATTTTTTCGTGCAACTGCTAGATATTAAAAGGTTATTAGAGGGAGCTAAGATTGAAGTAAATGAAACTTAACCTATATACTCTTACCAAAGATAAGACACAATATGGCCTATCACATATTGAGATTGCTAAGGAAGTGATTGCTGGTGGAGCTGATGTTGTCCAATTAAGGGCAAAAGTTATACCTGATAAGATGATTTATGAAAGCGCCCTTCAGATAAGAAGGCTTACTCAGGAAAACAAGGTTCTTTTTATTGTTAATGACAGAATAGATATTCTGCTAGCTGTTAAGGCGGATGGTGTTCATCTTGGACAAGACGACATTCCTTTAAAGACGGCTAGACTCATAATAGGAAATGAGAAAATTATAGGCATCTCAACTCATAGTTTAGAACAGGCCATAAAGGCAGAAGGAGAAGGCGCTGACTATATCGCCATTGGCCCCGTTTTTAATACCTCCAGTAAAAAAACGGATCTAGAGCCTCTTAGCCAAGAGTTAATTAAAAAGATTGTCGCTACTATTAATATCCCAATTGTAGCCATTGGAGGGATTTCGCTTAACAATCTAAAAGAATTAAAAAGTATAGGTATAACAAATGTAGCTGTTATGTCGGCTATTGTGGATTCGCAGAATATCAAAAAAAGTACAGCCTTATTTAAATTAAATGATGAATGTAAAAACAAATACAGTGTTAGTGATTAGTGTCAATAGATAATGTTTCCTTTATCTGACATTAACACTACTCACTGGCATTTAATAATACACAGTTAAATGAAGAATAAAAATTTGAGGTTGTGTTGTGCCCTAACTATTGGAGGTTCAGATCCCTCAGGAGGGGCTGGCATTCAAGCGGACATAAAGACATTTACCCGCCTTAAAGTATACGGACTTTCTGTAATAACCTGTTTAACTATTCAGAATACACGAGGCATAAGAGATAGTTATCCTGTTCCTCCAGAGATCGTAACCGCACAATTAGAAAATATCCTGGACGATATCCCAATTGCTTCGGCTAAGATAGGTATGCTCGCAACTGGGAGAATTGCAAAGGCCGTAGCAACTGTCATTAAAAAGTATCCCATTAAAAATTTAATTATTGATCCGATCATCTTATCTAAGAATAATTATCCGATGTTAGATGAAATGGCAATCGATGTATTATTAAATGAATTACTTCCTTTAGCTTGTTTAATTACCCCTAACCTTCCTGAAGCACTAGTGCTTACTAATATTATCACAAATAATAATGAAACGAGCTCACTTAAAATTGGCCCAAAGGAGGATAGAAATTTATTTTCATCTTTGACCTTTAACGACGAAGAACGAAGAACGAAGAACCAAAAACAAGTATTTACAGATGAAGATATGAAGAATATGGCAAAGATAATATATTTTCAAGGTGCTAACACAGTATTATTAAAGGGTGGACATCTTAATAGTGAGACAATCGCTGATTTATTTTATAATGGAAAAAATTTTACCTTTTTTAAAAAACAGAGGATTAAAGGAAAGGAACCTCATGGAACTGGTTGCGCCTTATCATCCGCAATTACGGCAAATCTTGCTAAAGAAAAAAGTTTGACTGAATCTATATGTCTTGCTGAAACATTTATTACCAAAGTCATAGCTAATTCCTTTAGTCTAGGTAAGGGATATGAACAACTTGGCTGACAACGCAAAAAGTTTTTTTTGCCCTGGTTGAGGAATTACCTCTAGCATATCTTGGCCTTGTAAACAAAATCGCCAAAAAATCCCATATAGCCTCATAAATAGACATCTTTCCAAAATAAATATCATAGTTACTAGGAGAGAAGATAAAAATTTTGCTGGAGAGAGTTATTAGGAGACTTTTTGTAAATTTTTTTAGCGTAGTTTCCCGTTAAAAATTACCCTTGTTTGAGCATAGCGAGTTTTGGTAATTTAGGGAAGTAAGCTTAGAAAATTCAAAAAGGCTCCGCTAACGAACGAAGCAAAGATTTTTGGCTTCT
>JAZDLJ010000354.1:0-3274 GCA_043802115.1 bacterium
AGATTAATAATCTTGAAGAAGAAGTTGTAGAAAAAGTAAAATCTCTTTTACAAACCCTGGATTTTGGACAATTTGCCTCAAGTTATGGGACGATTGAACAGAAGGAGAGGGTGTATCAGGAAATTAAGGAGTTGAGTAAGGTTTTGGAAAAAAGGTTGTGATTTACTAAAAAGAGTATTCACTGATAGTTACAGAGAACTCATCACTGTTGGATAAAGTAGTTATTGAAAAAAAAGTTTTCTTACGTTATAATTCTTACGTAAGAAGGAGGTTTAAAATGGATAAAATTCTATCTACACGAGTTGATGAATCAATTTTAAGCTATATTAAAATACTAGCGGAACGTCTACATATATCAAAAAAAAAGGTGATAGAATCCGCTGTTATGATGTATATGAAAAGTATGGAGGAGAAAGAAAAGATTGACTTATTTGATCAGACATTTGGTGTTTGGAAACGTGAAGAATCTGCTAATGAAATCATCGAAGAAACGCGAGGAGCCTTTCAAAAATCAATGACTAGGTATCAAAAATGAGGGCATATATTGATTCGGACATTTTAATTTGGCATCTGAGAGGTGATTTTAAGGCTCTAAATTTTTTTAAAGAGCTACATAAAAGGGGTGAATATGAGTTGTGGATTGGAGCAATGCAAAGGGCAGAGATAGTTTTTTTTATGCGGCCGAATGAAGAAGAAAAGACTTTAATCTTCCTCTCTCAGTTTAAAACAGCCTCTGTTGATCAACAATGTATTGACCTTGCTTCTTCTATCTATAGGAAATGGAATCCATCTCATGGAACAGATGTTAATGATGCTATCCTCGCTGCTTTAGTTAAACAGAGTGGTGGTCGGATATTTTGTTTAAATATAAAACATTATCCAATGTCAGAAATAATTACAACAAAGGCTTGGTAAAAATATAGGACTAAAGAATAGGTTTTAAAATGATAAAAAAGAGCGAGCATTATTTAATTTTTATATTTATTCTATTCATACTTATTTTTTGGGTTTTTTTTCCTTTACATTTATTTGCAACTAGTAAAGAGTTTGGAAAATCAGCCATAGTGGATCAATTTTTGGAAGCAAACAAGGCCTTTGAACTTGGTAATTATGAAAAAGCCAGGGAGGACTATACTAAGATTGTGGGACAAGGTATAACTAATGGTAAGCTTTTTTATAATCTAGGTAATACCTGTGTCAGGTTAGGAAAGATTGGCGATGCCTTACTTTATTATCGTAAGGCAGAACAGTGGATTCCCAGGGACGGAGACCTAAAATTTAACATAAATTATGTCTTAGGCTTAACCAAGGATAAAATAGAATCAAGAGGCTCTGAAAGATTTATAAATCTACTTTTTTTCTGGTATAATAAATTTAGTCTAACAGAGTTACTCTATATTTTTTTAGGGATAAATCTTATATTTTGGTCATCAGGGATTGCCCTTCATTTTAAAAAAAATGAATTTATAAAATCATTATGGTTACTATCTTTAGCTGTTAATGTTATTATGGGTTCGACTTTGATAACAAAGGCATATCTTAATAGCCACGACCATCAAGGGGTAGTTATTGAGAATGAAATAATAGTAAGATCAGGCTATGGAGTGAATAATTCAGTCCTTTTTAAACTCCATGAAGGGGCTGAATTTAAGGTACTTGATAAAACAGAGGGCTGGTTTAAGATAGTACTATCAGATGGTAAGATCGGTTGGATTGAGGGAAGGTTTGTGGGGATAATTTAATTGCGATGTTGTAGCTTTAACCGAAGATTTACCTCAATGAGGTTTATTTTGTGGTCAGGTAGGTACTTTAGTAGAACTATTAGCTCCAAATCAAGCAGTTGAAGTGGGTTGACGAGATAAATAAAAAGTAAAGGTGAATCGGTTAAAAATAAAAAAAAAACTGTTGCAAAGGGGATAAAGTAAAAAAAGCTACTTTATCCCCTTTGCAACGGTAAAAGGAGAAAAGTATTAATGACAAAGAGGGATTATTATGAAATATTAGGGTTACAAAAAAATGCAAATGAGGATGAGAAAAAAAAGACCTATAGAAAATTAGCCATGCAGTATCATCCTGATAAAAATCCTGGAAGTAGAGAGGCTGAAGAAAAATTTAAAGAGGCATCAGAGGCTTACGAGGTTTTAAGAGATCCTCAAAAAAGAGCAATCTATGATCAGTATGGCCATGCAGGTCTACAAGGTACTGGTTTTAGAGGATTTGAAGATTTTGGAGATATATTTAGCTCTTTTGGGGATATATTCAGTGAGTTTTTTGGCGTTGATATAGGAGCTGGTGGTCGAGGAGGCAGACGTGGCAGAAGGGGAGCTGATCTCGGATATGAGATGGAAATAAGTTTTGAGGAGGCAGCCTTTGGAGTAGAGAAAGAGATAGAATTTGCCAGGGCAGAGGTCTGTGAGGTTTGTGAAGGAACTGGGGCTAAACCAGGCAAAGGACCAACAGTTTGTCCTGTATGTAAAGGGACAGGTCAGATTAGAAAATCACAAGGCTTCTTTAGTATAAGCACCACTTGCTATCAATGTCATGGAGCTGGACAAATAATCACAGATCCTTGTTCAACCTGTAAAGGTACTGGCAGACAGAAAAAAAAGAAGCAGATTAATATTAAACTACCTGGTGGGGTGGATACAGGTTCTCGATTGAGGGTTACTGGTGAAGGAGAAAGAGGGGCACAAGGAGGACCACCAGGGGACCTTTATGTGGAGATATATGTTAAGACTCATGAGTTCTTTAAACGTCAGGGAGACAATATTGTTTTTGAAATGCCAATAAGTTTCACTCAAGCAGCTTTGGGTGCAGAGATTGAGGTGCCAACTTTAGAGGGGAAAAAAGAGGTTACTATCCCAAAAGGCACACAGACAGGTGAGGTCTTCAAGATAAGAGGGGCTGGAATGCATAGCCTAAACCACTACGGGAGAGGAGATCTTCTTGTTAGTGTAGTAATTAAGACGCCCACTAAGTTAACTAATCAACAGGAAGAATTACTTCGAGAATTTGCTGAGCTTGGTGGAGAAAATATATCCCAAAAAAAGAAGGGTTTTTTTCAGAAATTTTCAGTTTAATACTTGTAACAGGGAGAAAGTAGCTTTTTTACTTTCTTCCCATTATAACTATTATCGTATCCTCTTCAAAAAGTATGGTAAGCTAAGAACAGACTTTAAATAATAAAAAGAAAAAGACTTTTTAGACACGGATTAACACAGATTAACACGGATTTAAAAACATTAAAAATTAAACGATCTCGTAGTTAATCAAA
>JAZDLJ010000360.1:0-8224 GCA_043802115.1 bacterium
AACGCTCCCATTGCTCAAGCATCCTTCAAAGTGAGACCAACTTACAAAAGGAGTATATAACCGTCACCCACCCTTTATAGACATTTTTTTAAATTAACTACATGAAGCAAGCCATCTTTTTTGGTCACAAATTGCAGAAGAGGCAAACTTACCACTGTAGAGTAAATTTAAGTAACAATTTTATAGACCAATTCATTGACAGTAATTTAATTTATAATATATAATAACCTAATTCTAATAAATTTAAACCTTTTTTTCAATCATATGATCATTGACTTACATATCCATACCAACAGATATTCCTCATGTAGTCGTCTTTCTCCTTATGAATTGGTAACCTCGGCTCAAAAAAAAGGACTGGATGGGATTGCTATTACTGAACATAATATAGTCTGGTCAGAAGATGAGATCATGGAATTAAAAAAATATATTCATTTAGAAAATTTTGTAATCTTAAGAGGACAAGAGATCAGAACCAGAACAGATAAGACCTCAGGAGATGTCCTTGTATTTGGATTTAATGATATCTTAAAAAAGAAATTCACACCAAAGGAATTAATTAACCTGGTTCACCAAAATGGAGGTATAGTAATTGCTGCTCATCCTTATAGGCCATATTTAGGTCTGGCTGAAGAAGTGTATAATTTAAATCTTGATGCAATCGAAGTCTTGAATTCTAATAATATTAAGGATGAAGAACAAATGGCTCAAAAGGCGAGCGAACTCTTAGATATTGCAGCGACTGGAGGGAGTGATGCACATTCTCCTGAGGTTGTTGGCTGTTACGCTACTCACTTTGAAGATAAGATAAAAACCGAAATAGATTTAATAAAGGCTATTAAAGGTAAAAGATGTCGGCCGATTATATCTTAAAAATAAAAGGATAATCACTCTAATGGACTTCGATTACGATGTAGTTATTATTGGTGCGGGGATTGGAGGACTGACTACAGGAGCCCTTCTTGGTAATAGGGGGCTTAGAGTAGCTATCTTTGAACAAGGAGAAAAAGCGGGAGGATGTTGCCAAAGTTTTAAAAGAGAAAATTTAACCTTTGATGCAGGGGCACATATCTCCTGGGGTTTTGAAAATGCTGGAAGTCATGACAAGGTTCTTTCAGATTTACACCTGGCTCTTCAAGGCATTAAGCTTGATCCTCTTTATCAGGTAATCCTACCAAACCATCGACTTGATATATTCGATGCCTATGATAAATTTTTAGCCGAGGTCGGAAGAGAGTTTCCGTCTGAGATTCATATTATAGATGTTTTCTCAACGAAGTTAAAAGAATTAGAAGAGTTTTTTTATAATTTAACTCTTGATAAATTTGCTATTCCTCCCAAAGGCTTAAGTAACAAATTTGAGCATCTAAAATTTTTTCTCCAGAATTTAAGAAAATCCAGTTATGTAAAAAAGGTTACTAATGAACTATTAACAAAAATAAATATTAGTTCGGAGGTAAAAACTATGCTGGATGCCCAGGTATTTTATTTTACTCAAAAAAACCTTACTGATTCTCCAGCATTACTTGCATCTTTTTTTCTCTCTCTAAGAAAACATGGTCTTTATTATATCCAGGGGACAACCCAAGCCCTTGTAAGTATACTGCTTAGATCCCTTAATAAAAATAATGTTAAAATCTTCTATAAATCAAAAGTTAAAGAAATTATTTTTAAAAATAAAAAAGCCATCGGATTAAAAATAAATGATATTACTGATGTCTCTTCAAGGTATATTATTTCCAATACAACATTATGGGACCTGTATGGATATCTCATTAAGCCTGAGATACAAAAACCAGGGCTAAAACGTCTTCTCCTAAATCATCCACCAGAATGGGCGCCGATCTCTTTATACCTTGGAGTAGAGGAAGGGATTCTTCCATCACCAATAAATGAACATCTTTTTATAATAAAAGATTACAATTGTCCCTTATTTGATACTAACCTGGCTTTTATCTCGATATCACCTAAATGGGATAATATTCGAGCTCCTAATGGTAAAAGGGCTATAACTGCGACTTGTCTTCTACCAATTAAAAAATGGGAGGAAGAGTTATCGAATACTAACTATACTACCCTTAAAGAAAAAAAAACTAATGAGATGATAAATACCTTAGAATCAGTGATTACATTTTTAAAAGAAGGCATAGTCTTTAAAGATTTAGCTACTCCCTCTACCTTTAATCGTTATACACTAAGGAAACAAGGAGTAATAGGAGGGATAGAACAACTCACAACAGATTTTAAACGAAAATATCTATCTAATTATACACCTTATAAAAATGTTTTTGTTGTCGGAGATAATACCCTTCCAGGAAAAGGCACGTCTTTTGTGTCTCAATCAGCCCTCAACCTGGCAGATATTATTACCAGGTTAGAAAAAAAATAACAAATTAATTTTTCCAAATGCTTAGGTTAGTTAAAACTAGTAGTATAAAGCACAAAGTTTTTAAGGTTTTTTTATTTTTTCCCTTTGTGCCTCTGTGCCTAAACAGTTAGTTACAAAACTAGCCAACATTACCTCAGAAAAACTAAAGTTGGAGCAGTATAACCTATTAACCACTGTCTTTCACAAATGAAATCAATTGCCCACATACTCGTTGTTGATGATGAAAGCAAGATTAGAGAATCAATCTCTTCCATCTTAAAAGATGAAGGATTTAAGGTCTCCTATGCTGCTGATGGCAAAGAGGCAATAGAAAGGATAAAACAAGATTATATTGATCTTGTCATATTAGACATCTGGATGCCGGGGACTGATGATGGAATAACTGTCCTCCAAAAGATTAAGACCGAACATCCTCATATAGCTGTAATTATGATCTCAGGTCATGGTAACATTGAGACTGCGGTAAAAATAACTAAGATGGGTGCCTATGACTTTATAGAAAAACCACTATCCCTTGAAAAAATTATCCTTACAGTTAATAATGCCCTCCATCATAATCAACTAGAGATTGAAAATAGACTTCTAAAAAAAAAGGTTGCGGATAAATATAAGATGATTGGCAATAGTCTGGCGATGAAAGAACTAAGGGAACAAATTAACTTAGCTGCTCCAACGAATGGAAGAGTATTGATATATGGAGAAAATGGAACAGGAAAAGAATTAGTAGCCAGAGCTATTCATAATCAAAGCATTAGGAAAGATAAACCTTTTATCGAGGTTAATTGCGCCGCCATACCAGAAGAATTGATCGAGAGTGAATTGTTTGGCTATGAAAAAGGAGCCTTCACTGGTGCAATAAAGGCAAAAAAGGGTAGATTTGAGTTAGCTGATGGAGGGACTATCTTCTTAGATGAGATCGGTGATATGAGTTTAAAAACCCAGGCTAAAGTCTTAAGAGTAATTGAAAACCAGACTGTCGAACCCCTGGGTAGCACAAAGACGATATCTATAGATGTCAGAGTAATTGCTGCCTCCAATAAGGATTTAACTCATGAAATAGAGAAAAAAAATTTTCGTGAAGATCTATATTATCGTCTCAATGTTATCCCTTTTTATCTAAAATCACTAAAAGAAAGATCGGAAGATATCCCTTTGCTGGCAGATTATTTTATAGATGCATTTTGTATGGAATATGGCAGGGCCAAAAAAGAGATATCTAAAAATGCCTTAGAACTATTAATCCATTATAATTGGCCAGGAAATATAAGGGAACTTAAAAATATCATGGAACGTTTGGTTATTATGGTTAAAGATAGATTTATTGACATAAAAGATATTGCCATAATTATAAGACAAAAGGGGTTTGACCTTCACAATAAATCAACTTCCAAGCTTGACAACCTACTAAGTTTTAATAATCTAAGATCAGCTAAAGAGGAATTTGAAAAAGCTTTTATAGTTGAGCAATTAAAACTTAATCAAAATAATATCAGTAAAACTGCCAAGGCTATTGATATTGAAAGAAGCAATTTACATAAAAAGTTAAAACAATACAAGATCAAACAAGCTAAGTTTGATAGTTAAATAAATTAAAGGCTTCTTCTGCAACTTGTGGCCTAGTTCATCCTTCATCATTAAACTAAGAGGAGGCGTTTAGTTTGAATACTAATAAAAATGAATCCCTTCTTATGGATAAAAAAGATATTAACAGAGCGTTACAACGTATCGCAGATGAAATCTTAGAAGAAAATAAATCTGTAAAAGATTTAGTGATGGTTGGAATAAGGAGTAAAGGTGAACATCTAGCGAAAAGATTATGCAAGATAATAAATAAGGCCGAAAATATAGAAATCCCATTAGGGATAATTGATACTACCCTATATCGAGATGACCTAAATAAAACCTCGCATCATCCTGTAATAAAAAAAACAGAGATATCTTTTTCAGTTACAGATAAAAAAGTGGTTTTAGTTGATGATGTATTGTATACTGGACGGACAATCAGGGCAGCGATGGATGCCTTAATTGACCTTGGACGGCCAAAATGTATCCAACTTGTAGTATTAATAGATCGAGGGCATAGAGAATTGCCAATTCATGCTGATTATAAAGGGAAATACATCCCTACCCCTAAAAATAAATCTATCAGGGTAATGCTTAGTGAAGAAAAGGAAGAAGAAGGGGTTTTTTTGATTGATGGGCCTGAGAAGGTGGAGTGGTAACAGTGGTTTGGACTAGCAGAAAATACGCTTTTCATTTTCTGCTAGTCCAAACCACTGTTGTTTTTAAATTTTAATAGAGAAGCACGTAGTGGAGAGAACTCATTCAGTTAATGGTGTTTCAATAAGATTAACTTACGAAAGATGGTATCATATCGTTGAGAACCATGAAGATTTGGCTAGCTACTTTTATGATGTATTTGAAGTAGTTGAGAGGCCTGAACTTATTTTTAAGGGGAATAACGGTACTTTAAAGGCTACAAAAAATTTTGGGAAAAATAAATGGTTGATAGTTATATACAAAGAGATTTCGAAATCTGATGGGTTTGTTATAACAGCATATTTTCTTAATAAAAAACCAAAAGGAGAAGTAGTATGGCAACGACATTAAATAAAGATAAAACACTTCAAACTTGGCTAGATTTATCATCTAATATAGTAAAATCATCTGTCGAACATGTCTGGATCGATTACGATAAAGAAGCTGATGTTATATATGTAAGCTTTAGAAAACCACAGAGAGCCACACATACTGAAGAACTGGAAGATGATGATATTTTAATTAGAAGTGATGGAGATACCATTGTAGGGATAACAATTATGAATGCAAGTACGAAATAGAGTCAGCTAATATGGTTACGCATAAGCAGATAGTTTTTGAATTAAGTAAAAAAAATATGTACTGGAGTTCAATATGCCCTTCACCCACAAACACCTCCTAGGCATTGCCGACCTTACCAAAAAAGAGATCAGCTTTATCCTGGATACAGCCGAATCGTTTAAAGAGATCTCTGAACGCGAGATAAAAAAGGTCCCAACTTTACGAGGGAAAACAGTTATAAATTTCTTTTATGAACCAAGCACAAGGACAAGGACTTCCTTTGAGATTGCAGCTAAAAGGATGAGTGCTGATGCTATAAATATCTCAGCTTCAGGGAGTAGTATCGTAAAGGGTGAATCATTAAGAGATATGGCCAAAAATTTAGAGGCCATGAGGCCTGACATAATTGTACTCAGACACCCTGTTCCAGGGGCTCCTTACATCCTAAGTCAATCAATAAAGGCCTCAATAATCAATGCTGGTGATGGTGCCCATGAACATCCTACCCAAGCCCTTCTTGATTTATTAACTATAAGAGGACATAAAGGGAGGATAGAAGGTCTAACTATTACAATTATAGGCGATATCGCCCATAGCAGAGTAGCTCGATCAAACATACATGGACTAACTAAAATGGGGGCAACGGTAAATATAGCTGGCCCAACTACCTTTATCCCTCCTGGTATAGAGAAGATGGGAGTTTGTATCTATACAAATATGGAAGAGGCAATAAAAGAGGCTGATATAATTATGATGTTACGAGTCCAATTTGAAAGACAAGGAAATAAATTATTGCCTTCAGTGAGGGAATATGCCCATTTCTTTTGTCTAAATCCTGAAAGATTAAAAGCTGCCAAAAAAGATGTCTTAATCATGCATCCTGGACCTATAAACAGGGGGATTGAAATTGACCCACAGGTTGCTGACAGTGAATGTTCGTTAATCTTAGATCAGGTAACTAATGGGATAGCAGTAAGAATGGCCCTTTTATATCTGCTTACAGGAGGTCAATAGATTGAGATTACTAATCAAAGGTGGCAGGGTAGTTGATCCAATCTCAAAAACTGAAAAAAATCTAGATATCCTAATTGAACACGGGAAAATAACAGAGTTAGGAGAAGATCTCTCTTCAACTCTTATTAACAAACAACTTACTGAAATTGATGTCAAAGGAAAAGTTGTTGCCCCTGGGTTAATTGATATGCACACCCATCTTCGGGAACCAGGAAGAGAAGATGAAGAGACTATAGAAACAGGGACAAAGGCAGCGGCTGCAGGAGGTTTTACCTCAATCTGTTCCATGCCTAATACTGATCCGACCAATGACAATTCTTCAATTACTGAGTTTATTTTAAGTCAGGCAAGAGAAGTAGGCAAGATCAATGTCTTTCCTATCGGTTCGCTTACTCTAAAATCTAAAGGAGAAAATTTAGCTGAATTTGGCTATCAAAAGAAAGCTGGCATAGTTGCTGTTTCAGATGATGGTCGTCCTGTTATGGATGCAGAGCTTATGCGAAGGGCTATGGAATATGCGAAGATGTTTAATCTGCCAGTAATAACCCATAGCGAGGATCTTAACCTCTCATCTGCTGGACAGATGAACGAGGGATATTATTCTACTATTTTAGGTTTCAAAGGCGTACCCAACGCTGCTGAAGAGGTGATGATAGCCAGAGACATCATCCTTTGCGAATTAACTGGAGTCCATCTCCATGTTGCCCATGTGAGTACGGCTGGTTCAGTAAGATTAATCGCAGATGCCAAAAAAAGAGGTGTACCCATCACGTCTGAAGTTACTCCACATCATCTCTCCCTCTCTGATGAATCAATACAAACTTTTGATACCAATTATAAGGTCAATCCACCTTTAAGGACACCTAAAGATATTGAAGCCCTAAAGGAAGGATTAAAAGAAGGGATCATAGATGTGATAGCAACAGATCATGCCCCACATAGTTTAGCTGAAAAAGAGCTGGAGTTTAATTATGCATCTTGTGGGATGATTGGTTTAGAGACCGCCCTACCCTTGGCGCTTAGGCTCTATCACAGCAAGATCATGGAATTAAGTGACCTTATTGCTAAATTTACCATTAATCCCGCTAGAATCCTGGATTTAAAAAACAAAGGATGCCTTAAAACGCAAATGGATGCTGATTTAACTATTATTGATTTAGATAAAAAGTTTATAGTTGATGTAAATAAATTTAAATCCAAAAGTAAAAATTCCCCTTTTAATGGATGGGAATTAAAAGGAAAGGCCGTCTGTACGATTGTAAAGGGAAGGATAGTCTATTCTGAATTGGGGTAGTCCCTACTACAGTACTAGAGCATCCGACTTCAGCAATTCTCATTTTGACTTTTTTAAGACATAAAAGATTCGGCATCCTTCATTTACTAGTTTACACTTTTAGGGCGTATTCTTTAGAAAGCAAAAAAAACAAAAAACTTTTTAGACACGGATTAACACAGATTTACACGGATTAAAACCTTTTAATTAGCATTAGTTAGATATAATACTTAATGTTTATTAGGTTAATTATTCTAGTAGCGTTTTTAAAAAATCTGTGTAAATCCGTGTCTAAATAATAGAAAGTGTAAACTACTTTCGCCTCTTAATGAAGGATGCCAAATATTCTTACACTTTTTCATAATTATAGTACTCCAACTTAGGTTTTTCTAAAATAATGCAGGTTAATTTTGTAACTAACTGTTTAGGCACAAAATAGCAAAGGCACAGAGGAAAAAACAAAAAAAATCTTAAAAAACTTTCGACCTGTACGGTTAGAATTCACAACTCACTATGTTAAGGATAGTCTTATCCTAAGAACCTTATTGATTTCCTGAAAGTAAATATCATACTAGCCCAGGGTAAGCGAAGCGCAACCCTGGGAGCAATAAAAAAACAAATAGCACTCTGAAGGAGTGCTTCATCTATAATAATATGATGAGCTTATTAGACATCTTTCCAAAATAAATATAGCGTAGGCAACACTTTTTAAAAATTTTTATATCAAA
>JAZDLJ010000388.1:0-2576 GCA_043802115.1 bacterium
TAGGATAAGACTATCCTTAACATAGTGGGTTGTGAATTCTAATCGTACAGGTCGAAAGATTTTTGTCTTCCTACGCCTTACAAGATTATTTTGGAAAGATGTCTATTATATACTCCCTTAACAGCCTTTACTATCTCAGGAAATTCCTCTTCCCTGATCGTAACAATATCCAACAAAAACTTATCCTCCTTAATCCTCCCTAAAATAGGAGGACTATTACACCTAAAGATTTTTTCTATTTTATTAGGAGAAAAATTAACAGATTGAAAAGAGAGGCGCTTAGTGGGAATATTTTGTGTAGGCATTGCCCCTCCACCTACCTCGGCATAACTATCTTCTATGGCTATAGTGATACCTTCAGGACAAATTTTTTTTAATTTAGCCTCAAGTTTTTCGGCTCTTATTTGCAATTTTTCTAACGGCATAGTTAGCATCTCAAGGATAGGAATTTCACTAGTGATATCTCTTGCAAGATAAGATTTAAGGTTAGCCTCAAGGGCTGCAAGGGTAAGTTTGTCTATCCTTAACGCCCGCAACAAGGCATTCTTTTTTAGGAGATCAATCCACTTTTTTTTACCCAGGATGACCCCTGCCTGGGGTCCGCCTAGCAGTTTGTCTCCACTAAAGGATACCAGGTCTACACCGGTTGCTAAGAGTTCGGACACTGTAGGTTTTTTTTCTAACCCATATTTTTTTAAATCTACCAGACAGCCACTGCCAAGATCTTCAACTACAGGGATGTTATACTTCTTTCCTAATTTAACAAGATCACCAAGAAGGACTTCTTCAGTAAATCCAATAATGCGATAATTACTTGTATGTGCCTTTAAGATAAGACCAGTATCTTCGTTTATAGCATTTTCATAATCGTATAAATGGGTTTTATTAGTAGCGCCAACCTCTTTCAAGATTGCCCCACTCTTAGTGATTATATCAGGTATCCTGAATGAACCTCCGATCTCAACTAGTTCTCCTCTGGAAACAATTGTTTCTTTATTTAACGATAAGGTATTTAAGATAAGTAATACGGCTGCTGCATTATTATTTACAACCAGGCTATCCTCTGCCCCTGTTAATCTATGTAAAACCTCTTCAACATGAAAATATCTTTCTCCCCTCTTGCCTGTTTCAATATCCAGCTCAAGATTGCTATAGTTACCCGCTATCTCTATAAGCCTTTCGATAGCCTTTTTACTTAAAAGAGCTCGGCCAATATTAGTATGTAAAACAATCCCTGTCCCATTGATTACTCTTTTCAGGCTGGGACTTGATAAATCTTCTATCTTTTTCTTAATCTCTGAGGTGATATGCTCCATATTAAAAGAAATTTTTTCAATGTCAATTTTGGTTTGAGACGAGAGTCCTTCTCTTTTTTTATTTAATACCTCTCTCACGATATTTAGAACTATATCTTTGGTGTAATAATCTAAAAGATATTTTATTTCTATATCTTGTAATATTTCGTCAACAGATGGTAATTCTCTTAGTTTTTGTTGTCTTAAGTCGTGAACCATATAAAAAGATGATATACACTAAGGCGTTATTTGTCAATAAAATTTGAATCTATCCCAAAATTCAGTTTTTTTGAATTTTGGGATAGATTCAAATTTATTTTTCCCAGGGGGATTAATGTGAGCAGCCTTTGGACACGTAATAGTTAAAATTGTTGGAGAAAGATGATGTTTTTTAGTTGAAATAATAGGAACTTGGGCGTATTATAGCTATTAGCAGGCGTACTAATATAATAGGCTGTTGTTATGACTTCTGAACAGATCGGAGGGAATGTTAAGAAAAAGTATCAGCTTATTTATAGAGATAAGGTGGATCTACCTATTGGAGATATTATTTTAAGTGGTTTTACTATTAGACCTTTATTTAACGGGAATAGAAATGAGAGGCGCTCTTTAAAAAAATGTAACCTGACAAATGAAAGCAACAAAAAGTATCATTTTAACCCGTTCGCAGTATAACTTTAAAGTTATAGCGATTTAAGGAGGAATTAAGAAATATGGAAGCAAAAGAAATAATTTTTATGGTCGAAGATGATCCTGAAGGCGGATATACTGCTAGGGCACTTGGCCATTCTATTTTTACTGAAGCAGAAACTTTAGATGAATTAAAAAAAATATTCGACAGGCTGTTACGGAATGCAAATTTTCAAAAATGCGCCTTAATAAAATCAAACAATTAAAAGTAGAGAAATGCTCAAAAATGGCATTCTGTAACAGCCTGTCGAGATGCCCTAACTTGTCATTTTGATAATTCAGAAGATATGCCGAGTATTGTCCGGTTGCATATTGTTAGAGAGGAGATGTTTGCTTATGCCTAAAATACCAAGGGATATTTCTGGCAGGAAACTAGAGAAGCTCCTTAGTAGAAAATTCGGTGCTTGAAGGGAAAATTACCACAGCAAGGTTTGAAAAGCTTAAAGTTTCATTAGACATCTTTCCAAAATAAATATCATATTTACTAGGAGAGAAGATAAAAAATTTGCTGGAGAGAGTTATTAGGAGACTTTTTGTAAATTTTTTTAGCGCAGCTTCCCGTTAAAAATTACCATTGTTTGAGCGTAGCGA
>JAZDLJ010000440.1:0-3488 GCA_043802115.1 bacterium
TCCAATCCCAGCAATAAATTGCTGGGCTATTTTCATATAATCCCTACGGGATAAATTTGTTAAATTCGTTCGTAATTATATAACCGACGTTATAAGATTATTTTATTGATGCTTTTTACTTTTACCACACACTTTTTGAGAGGAAGGATCTGTTTATCTTACTTCAGCCCTCACAAATAGTTTTTTAAGGCCATTTTTCTCCCTCATATGGGCTACTATCACCTAAAAATATGGCCAGTACCATGGGAGATCAGGTTTAAGTCAGAAATACTTTAATAGAGCTACTATGCCTAAAATCAAAAAAACCTATACCTCGCGCATAAAAAAATTCTTTTTTTTAACATCTCCCCTCTTATTCTTTCTCTTCTATTATCAACTCATAACACCTAACATTTCAAAATTAAAAAGAAGAAACCCTCAAAAAACCGCACTCATGAATTACAGGGAAAGGATATACAAACAAAAAGGAAAGAAGTATAAGATCAAACAAAAATGGGTTACCCTCTCACGGATATCTCCTCACCTTATTAATGCTATCCTAATTGCAGAAGACGATAAATTTTGGCAGCACGATGGGTTTGATTATGAGGCAATTCAAGAGGCTATTGATAAAGATATCGAGGCTGGAAAATTTAAATCCGGAGGAAGTACCATTAGTCAGCAACTTGTTAAGAATCTTTATCTCTCTCCAAAGAAAAGCCTTATAAGAAAACTAAGAGAGGCAATTATTACCTGGAGAATAGAAAAAACTTTATCAAAAAAACGTATATTAGAATTATATCTGAATGTGATTGAATGGGGTGAAGGGATCTTTGGGATTGAAGCTGCTGCTAGGTATTATTATAATAAGTCTTCTTATCGGATTACTCCTTTTGAGGCTGCCAGGCTCGCTGCAGTTCTCCCTAATCCTATAAGGTATAAGCCTACAGGAAAACAAAAATATGTAATAAACCGTTCACAAATTATTTATGATAGAATGATGAGAAGAAAGAGGGGAAAATGAGATCAGGGGATTGAATTGAAAAAAAAGGAGTATTATATGCCAAAACAAAAGCTAAAAGATTTTTTTTGTTCAACCATATCTGAAGACGTCAAGATATCTTTAAAAATAAAACTTAATTTTAAAAGGGTATTTATTGATGAGCTTTATGTGCAGTGTGACCAATCTGAGTGCCAGTATATATCCGATAATATCCTTCCCTGCCCATTAAATCTTACTCTTTTTGCCAAAGAGCTCGAAGAACGAGAGGAAAAAAGAAAAATATTGAAGAACTCAAACACATAAGGTAAAGGATGCCTAAAATTTTAAATAAGTATACTACTCCAAGTTATGTTTTTCTGAGGTAATGTAAGTTAGTTTTGTAACTAGCTGTTTAGGCACAAAGTAGCAAAGGCACAGAGGCACAAAGGAAAAAAATAAAAAAAACTTAAAAACTTTGTACTATAGTGCCTTTGTGCCTTAATATACTGGTTTTAACTAACACAATCACTTGGAAAAACCTAAGTTGGAGTAGTATATAATTTATAATTTTTATATTCATAGCTACTTTATTTATGGTATTATAGAGGAGACTGAAGAAGAGATGGTCTTTGCTACTTTGTGCCTATTCAAATTAAAAAAAAGAGAGTTTGAAAAAAAGGATGGCTGAGGCGTTTTTAATTATTTTACTATTCATATGGAGGTAGAAAGATGGAAGAATTAATCAAAGAGATTGCACAAGCATTAGTTGATGTTCCAGAACAAGTTCACGTGTCGGTTGTTGGTAGCGAAAATACAGTAATCTTAGAATTACGGGTTGCTAAAGAAGATTTAGGTAAAATAATCGGTAAACAAGGAAGAACTGCGGGAGCAATCAGAACTATTATTAATGCGGCAGCTTCAAAGCTAAAGAAGAGATGCGTGTTGGAGATAATTGAATAATTTCATATAGTTCAACAAAACCATTTTTTATTTTTAATAATTTGACCTTTTCAGTGTATTAAGTGACCAACCATAATTACTTATAACTTTTGCGTAAACGGCTTAGGTTACTTTTTCAAAATTTTCTTAGTGAAGCTTCCCGTTAAAAATTGCCTCTGTTTGAGCGAAGCGAGTTAGGCAATTAATGCCTCCATGTTCTGATTTTTTTGTCGCTAATTTAAAGGATTTAAAAAATGTAATTTATTAGAAGGAGTTTAAATGTCTTTAGAGGATATGCGGATAAATAAGCATGTACGAGTTGCATTAGTAAAAAATTATTATCAGACAGAATTGCTACAATTTACTTCTAAAGGTAGGGTTGTAACCATTAGAGGAACATTAAGAAAAACGATAAGTACTAAAAATGTTTCTTCTTCGGATTTAGAGACACTAGAACAGGCTATTTCTAGTATTCCACAAGTCAGAGGGGTTCTCTTTGATCTAGATAATTGGCATAAGGATAATACTCATGGCTGGAGGAGAGAAGAGAAAAATGACGATAAGAAAAAGAAAGATTCCAATTATCTAATTATTGAATAAAATTGAAGATAAATCTATAATTTGTCCATCATGGGCCAGTTGGATATGAGATGGGAGTTCATTATTTGTTTCGTTGTGGCTTAATTGATGACAAATATGGGTAAATAAAGCCTGTTTCGGTTTTAATTCATTTACTACTTCGATGGCCTCTCCTAAGCTAAAATGAGTAGAATGTTTTTCTCTTCTTAAGGCATCTAAGATTAATAATTTTAATCCGTAAAGATAACCCTTGGAAGCATCCGGAATATAACTACAATCGGTAAGATAAGCCAGATCATTTATGCGATAACCTAAAATATTAAGTTCACCATGCCTTATTTTAATAGGCTGGATAGTTAATCCATTTAGAGTTAATGGTTTTTCAATAACATTAAAACTTAGTCTTGGCTTTCCCCCACCTTCCTGAGTCTTTTTAAATATATAATCATATCTTCTATATAGGTCATCTATTGTCTCTTGATTCCCATAACAAGGGATCTCCTGTCTTTGTAGATTATTATACTGTCGCAACTCATCCAGACCATGGATATGATCGGCATGTCCATGAGTAAAAAGGACTAAATCAATCTTCTTTAAACCCGAACGTAAGGCCTGAAATCTCAAGTCTGGTGATGTATCCACAAGGATGTTGAGCCCATCCTCTTCAACCACTATTGAAGAACGAGTTCTATTATCCTTAGGATTATCGGAATTACATACAGAACAATTACATCCGATAACTGGGATTCCACATGAAGTACCTGTACCTAAAAAAGTGATCTTTATTTTTTTATTCCTCGCATTTTTTTGTATCTTCTGCAATTTGTGACCAAAAAAAGAGGCTGTTGTAATTTATTTTTTTTATTTAACTTAGGAATAGAAATTTTATAAATTAACCCAAATTATGTTTTTATTGGAACTACTTTATAGTTCCATTGTCCTAAATAGTCGTCAAAAATTATGCGCATTGTCTCTTTAAAATCTTCAGCATATTTACGACCTGTTTCAT
>JAZDLJ010000457.1:0-3722 GCA_043802115.1 bacterium
ATCAAGTATTATGTCTAACTAACGATAATTAAAAGGTTTTAATCCGTGTAAATCTGTGTTAATCCGTGTCTAAAAGATTTTTGTTTTTTTGTTTTCTAAAGAATACGCCCTAAAAGTGTAAACTAGTAAATGAAGGATGCCATTTATTAATATTTATTATTACTAATTTTCACAATCACAACAACTTCTTGATAAGGTAGATATTATATGTTACTATTTAATATTGAAAAAAAAATAAAGAGGGTCTTCCTAAATGAGTATAGATCGTTTAAAAGAAATTTTACTAAATGTAAAAGAAGGACAAATTGATATTGACAGTGCTTTAGAAAAATTAAAGTTATTACCTTACGAAAACATCAATTTTGCCCGAATAGATCATCATCGTAGCCTAAGACAGGGAGTAGCTGAGGTTATCTTCTGTAAAGGGAAAAGCATTGACCAGGTTGTCGAGATAGCCAAAAGGATACTGGATTCAGGAAATGATGTCTTAGCGACCAGGACAAGTAGAGATATCTATGAGAAGATTAACTTAGTAGATAAAAGAGCTATTTACAATGAAGCTGCAAGGACAATAGTAGTAAAACAAAAAGAAACGGAATTAAAAGGCAAAATAGTTATTGTCTCGGCAGGTACAGCAGATATCCCTGTAGCTGAAGAGGCCAAGGTTACAGCAGAAACCTTGGGTAGTTTTGTATCCACTATATATGATGTTGGAGTAGCCGGTATTCATAGATTATTTGGAGAAAAGGAAGAATTATTTTCAGGGAGGGTTATTGTAGTGGTGGCTGGTATGGATGGAGTTTTGCCGAGTGTAGTTGGCGGGATAGTTGACAGGCCAGTTATTGCTGTGCCGACAAGTATTGGTTATGGCGCTAATTTTGGAGGTTTAGCTGCCTTGTTAGCTATGCTTAATAGCTGTGCTGCTGGTGTAAGTGTTGTTAATATTGGTAATGGTTTTGGGGCTGGGTATATTGCTCACAAGATCAACACACTTCCAAAAGGTGAAAAATGAGTATAGCTTATCTTGATTGTTTTGCTGGAATTAGCGGAGATATGTTCCTAGGTGCGCTATTAGGACTAGGGATTGATCTTTGCACCCTCCAAAATGAATTAGAAAAATTAAATTTATCTGGATATACAATAAATTTATTACAGGTCAAAAAAATATCACTTTTGGGAAATAAATTTGAGGTAAAAATAATTGATAAAAAACACCAACACAGGAACTTAGCTGATATACAAAATATTATTGGAGAGAGCAGTTTAGAAGAAAAAATTAAAAAAAAGGGTCTGGATATGTTTGAAACACTAGGCCGAATAGAAGCCAAGGTTCATGGAGTAGATATCTCTAAAGTTCATTTCCATGAGGTTGGTGCAATTGATTCAATCATTGATATTTTAGGCGCTATTATCTGTCTGGATAAATTAAACATCTCAAGACTTATCTCTTCTCCAGTAAATGTTGGAAAAGGTTTGATATACACTGAGCATGGTTTATTACCTATTCCGACCCCAGCGACATTAGAATTATTAAAAGACATACCTATTTATTCTAATGATATTGATACAGAACTAACTACACCCACAGGTGCGTTAATCTTAAATACCCTGATTAATGAGTTCGCCCCGCTTCCTAAGATGCAGGTCGAAAAAGTAAGTTATGGTGCTGGTTCAAGAGATTTAAAACAGATTCCCAATGTCTTAAGGATTATCCTTGGTCATTCGCTAGAAAAGGTTGAAGCAGAAAAAACTATCTCTGTGATTGAAACTAATATTGATGACATGAATCCCCAGTTTTATGATTATGTTATGGAAAAATTATTAAATAAAGGGGCACGAGATGTATTTTTTACCCCAATCTATATGAAAAAAAATAGACCCGCAATTAAATTAACAGTACTGTCTCTCCCTGAAGATGTGGATGACCTTTGCAATGTCTTATTTTCAGAGACAACCTCCCTTGGTTTAAGGGTGTATGAGGTTAAAAAAAAAGAGTTAGATCGGGAAATCCGAAAGGTAAACACTGAATGGGGTGAGATACGGATAAAGATTGCCAGGTTAAATAGTAGGATAGATGAGGTTAAAATTGCTCCTGAATATGACGATTGTAAACGGATTGCCAAAGAGAGGAATATCACAATCTCAGAGGTTTACGATCATTTAGTAGATATCGGGAAGACTATACTGCATGTTAAGTAATTGAGTGAGTTGAGTAACCAATTAAAAATAAAACACTATACTACCCCAAGTTAGGTTTTTCTGAGGTAATCCAGGTTAGTTTTGTAACCATCTGTTAAGGCACAAAGTAGCAAAGGGAAAAAATAAAAAAAACTTTGTACCTTTGTGCCTTAACATACTGGTTTTAACTAACACAATCACTTGGAAAAACCTAAGTTGGAGTAGTATAAGTCAATTATACTAAGGGAGAAAAAATGTCCGAATTAAGAAAAGATCCAATAACTGGTAGATGGGTTATCATCTCCAGCGAGAGAGGTAAAAAACCATCTTCTTTTGTAACACCCAAAGAAGAGAAAACAGGTGGCTTTTGTCCTTTTTGTTCAGGAAATGAAAACAAGACTCCTCCTGAGATATTTGCCAAAAGAAAAGAAGGAACATCATCTAATCAAGGTGGATGGACACTCAGGATAGTTGCAAACAAATTTCCAGCTCTAAAAATAGAAGGAGATTTAAATAGAAGGGGTGAAGGAATTTTTGATAAGATGAATGGTATCGGGGCACATGAGGTTATTATTGAGACACCTAATCATGGTTTAACTATGGCTGATCTATCTAATGAAGAGATTGAAGATATCATCCGGGCGTATAAATTCAGGATAGAGGATTTAAAAAAAGACCCAAGATTTAAATATGTGATGATCTTTAAAAATCACGGAAGTGCAGCAGGGGCATCTCTGGAGCACACCCATTCTCAGCTAATAGCCTTGCCTATAATCCCTAAAAGGGTTAAAGAAGAACTAGATAATACTAAAATTTATTTTAAATTTAAAGATAGGTGTATTTTTTGTGATATTATTCGCCAAGAGATTGAACAGAAGATAAGAGTTATTTGCGAGAGGGATAGATTTCTAGTTATATCACCCTTTGCCCCACGCTTTCCCTTTGAGACCTGGATATTACCTAAAGTTCATGGTGCAAAGTTTGAAGATTTAGATAAAGACTCCATAGTCGAATTTGCCCACATATTAAAGGATACATTAGTTAGAATGAATAAGGTACTAAATGACCCACCATATAATTTTATTATTCATAGCAAACCTTTTAATATCGAAGGAGAGGAATACTATCATTGGCATCTCGAACTTATGCCAAAGTTGACCAAAGTAGCTGGTTTTGAATGGGGTACTGGGTTTTATATAAATCCTACTCCTCCTGAAGATGCAGCTAGGTTTTTAAGGGAATCCTTCAACCAGACATAAAGTAGTTTTTTACTTTATGCCTGGTTGAAGGATGTTTTTTTTAAGCTTTTCTAAAAATGTTTTATTTCTTTTTCATCACTAAATTGTATCTTCTTCAAACTTCAAGGGAAAAGATAAAAACTAATATTTTTTAGACACGGATTAACACGGATTTACACAGATTAAATTTTTGATTAACTACGAGATCGTTTAATTTTTAATGTTTTTAAATCCGTGTTAATCCGTGTCTAAAAAGTCTTTTTCTTTTTATTGTTTAAAGTCTGTTCTTAGCTTACCATACTTTTT
>JAZDLJ010000470.1:0-3638 GCA_043802115.1 bacterium
TACGCAAAATGTTTTTATGTTTTTGGCATCCTACTTTTAAGGCAAAAATTTGTTTACACTTTTTTAAAAAATACGAGTTTGCTTCGTCGTTACACTCCTCGCAATGACACGCTGGACGTCCTTTTCTGTCTTTGCGAGGCGTGTAACGACGAAGCAATCTCAAGTAGGAATGTAAACTGGCAAATGAAGGATGCCAAATTTTTTTTATTTTTTCCCTCAGTGCCTTTGTGCCTAAACATCTAGTTACAAAACTAACCTGCATTACCTCATAAAAACCTAACTTGGAGTAGTATATAACGGATTTACTCTTCTTTTTGATTTCTTGTCCTCTTAACTTCTTAATTCAGTAGGTGTTTACTGAATATTTACAGATTGCCAAATAATCTTACAACTTACTAAGAATCTTTTTTAGTTTTTTTAATTCCTCAGGCTTTAAACCTTTCAGTCTTTCCTCAGCTTCTAAACCTTTTAGTCTTTCCTCAGGTTCTAAACCTTTCAGTCTTTCCTCAGGCTTTAAACCTTTCAGTCTTTCCTCAGGCTTTAAACCTTTCAGTCTTTCCTCAGGTTCTAAACCTTTGACCCTCTCTTCAGGCTTCAATCCTGCCAGTCTTTCCTCTGCTGGTATTGATTCCCAAAATTTCTTTTTTATCAATTCCATTGATTCAATAAATTCTGGTAATTGACGAATCTCTGTATTTGTCATATGGATCTCCTTTTTAAATATATTTTGGCAGATATAACTTAATACCTCAAAGTGGCGAATTTCTACATACTTATTACTCTTTGCATACTCTTTGTAATTTGAAGAAAATAGATTTACAAAGCTCTTTGGGTCTTCATGTCCAATTACCTTTAAGTCTATCCAATAAAAATGATGATAATTATCTGTATGCCCACAAATACCTTTGTCCAGCTCTTGAAATTGGTATCCATTATCTTTTATATATTGTTCATATCCCTTTTGAAATCTAGAGGCCATGCTAATTATATGGATATCTTTGTCATAAACTAAACCATATTTTCCTTTAATTAATGCCCAATAAGCTCGGGTTTTGTCAAAATCTTTAAAACGAAGGGTATCTCCTGGACTTTTATATTCAATTACTGTATATCTTCCTAAATAAGGGAGCATAAAGACGAAATCAGGATATAATCGATTGAGATCACCAATTTCCTTTTTACTGATAAGAATAAAATCTGATTCAAGTGGTAAACTACCTAATTTTTCAAATGGATAAACTTCTAAATCTTTTGGATCTAACAGATAATCCATCACATCTGCCAAAAAGATATGCCAGGCTGTATAGGATTTATATTCCTTAGTCTTCTTCTCTTTTTTCTGTTTCATAACAAAAGCTTACTCTTAAAAAGATAGCATCTCAAACAAAGATTGAACCCTTGTCTTGATCTGTCCGATATTTGAAGACGTCCCATCACTCTCAATAAACAGGCAGGGGATATTATTGTCCATGAGCATATCTTTTATATGTGGAAAAGAAAACAGGTTGTTGTCGCAAAATTTTAAGCTATAATAAATAACTGCATCTATAGAAAATCCCTTAACAAACATCAAGAGCTTATCCACCCTCTCATCAATATTAATCACCCTGGGACAGGAATTTTTTTCAAGATACCTGTCACATAAGGCAGTAAGCGGATCCTTTTCCTCAGAGACTAACTGATCAAAATAATTAAAACCATTACAATGGTAATCAAAGACTACCGTCCCCCCATACCCCTTGATAATACTAAGTAAAGAGTGATTATCATAATAGCTCCCCATAATTAATATCCTTGGCCCGGTTACATTGTGATTATAAGTTATCCCCTCCTTTAGATTAGAGATTAATCCTGAGAGTTTATCATTATATATCTCTTTTGAAAGATACATCCCGGCCTTGATAACATTTAAGGCCTGTTCCCCTGTTAGAGGAGGATTTTTTTCCTTTCTCAGGGCACATAGATAGTTGAGCTTGCCTCTAATCTCATTACAAATCCTTATTGATCTGATTAAATCTTCATCAGTTATCTTTAACTGATATTGATCTTCAATGGCCTTAACCATCTGTTGCAGGCAATCCCGATAATAGGCCTTGGTTAAATGAGTCCTGGTCCTGGGTAAATCCAAAAGGTAGACAAAATTGGTATCCTCAAAATTATATCTCCACACATCATACATCCTGCGCATAGCGTCACAACAATTACAGATAACAACCCCTTTAGGAAACCTGGATTTATAATAATGCTTAGAATCCAGGGAATTGAGCACATACGAACAGATATTACTTTGTAGTAAGCTGTATGATTGACAGATTGCCTCGGGCCTGCTAAAAATCCTGACAGGCTTTAAGCCCGCGGCCAGGAAGATCTCTTCCGGGGTGTAGGTGCAAAACCAGGCAATAGTCTTCTCATCAGACTTATCCCAATCCCATTCCGGGACTGACAAGAGGTTATCCCTCCTAATCCTAACCCTTCGTTCTCTCTTCCGTTTTTCTTGGGTAGAGATATCTCTATCAATTACCCTTCTTGCGTATCTCCTCTGATCTATAATGTCCTTTCTTTTATTTTCCAATTCACCCCATCCTCTTTGCTAAGACAGCCGCGCCCAGGGCGCAAACAATCTGTGCTTCCTCTGGTAATATCGGAGGCGCTGCCAGGTGTCTTGTAATTGCCCTGACAACTCCCTTATTTTTCATGACCCCTCCTGTGAGGAGGATATTTCCTGTTGCCTTTACCTTATGTAATAAACCTATAGCCCTTTCAGCAATAGAATCATGAATGCCATTAGCAATATCCTCAACAACCCAGCCATTATGAATTAAACTCACCACCTCTGATTCTGCAAAGACAGTGCACATGTTAGAGATTACAGCCTTCTTAGTTGAAGATAACGATAATTCACCCAGAGATTCAATGTTGACCCCCAGGACCCTGGCCATGACCTCTAAAAACCTGCCAGTCCCGGCAGCACATTTATCATTCATCGCAAAATCTATCATCTTCCCTTTACTGTCCAGCTTAATAGCCTTACTATCCTGACCTCCAATATCTAAAATCCCTCCAATATCTGAAAAAAGAAAACATGCCCCTGCCCCTATGCAGGTTATTTCACTAACCTGCTTATTGGCTATTTCTACATTTTCCCTGCCATAACCAGTAGAAATACTATTTTGAATCTGACCTTGATTAAGACCTGCCTTTGATAAGGCTGCTGACAGACTTTGCTCCGCAGTCTCTTTACTGCTTGGTCCAGTTGGCATAATATCATAGGCGATAATCTTATCCTCATTCAAAATAAGGGTCTCTGTACTCACCGAACCTATATCAATACCTGCAGTAATCATGTTTTATCTTCCTCCAAGGCGCTAAAGTTTTTTATATTATTTTTTTATTTTACCACAAGTCCTTCAAAATTCCACTAAATTAATGGAATTACCAGGTATTTTCATTTTGACTTATTTGGTATCCTCTTCAAATTTCATGGTAACTAAATTTAAAGGTTCTTCTGCAATCTGTGACCAAAAAAGGTAAAAAAAAATATTTATTAAGTTGGGGACTCTGTCCCCAAACCCCTGGAATTTATCGCTTTATGGAATATTATAGATAAATAAATCATATCGTCAGGGTTTAATTAGCGC
>JAZDLJ010000042.1:0-7578 GCA_043802115.1 bacterium
TAATAATATGATGAGCTTATTATAATTTATGAGGCGCTCTTTCAGAGTGCTATCGGTATATAAATCATTACCTAGGGTTACGCTTCGCTCACCCTAGGCTAGTATGAAATGCTCCTTTGGAGCAAAAAGGCGCTATTCTAATCATACAGGTCGAAATTTTTGTCTTCTTTTGTCCTAGAGAATATGGTCTTTATTTTGGAAAGATGTCTAATTAACAACCAATTTAAAAAAAAGGAGGAAGTATGAGAAGTAGCATTAGAAAAAAGTGGCTAAAAACAATTTATCTCTTTGTAGGGCTAAATCTTTTTTTATTTATCTCCTCTGTTTCTGCGGAGACTAAGGTACCCAAAATCCAGTTTAATATGGAAGCTCTTAAAGAAGTAAAAGATAGTCCTGATAAATCAATTATGCCAGAAGAAAAAAAAATAATTAAAGGAACGGGGACGTTTCAAAAAAATGATGTCGAGTTTGTTCTTAATGATGAATACCAGAAGACAGAAGTATCTTATATCTTTAACTTTACTAATATCGGTAGCAGTGACTTAGAGATAACAGAAGTTAAAGCTAGCGGCTGAGGGTGCTCAGCATCCGCTGCCTATCTTCCGGAGGAAGATTATAAAAAAAATCAAGATGAAAAAGTAAAAATTAGTTCAAATGAAAAAATTAAGCCAAAAGAAAAAGGGATAATTAAGGTAACTATAAACACTCAATCAGGTCATGGACAGTTAGCTAAAAAAATCAGCTTCAAAACTAATGATCCAGATAATTCTACTATCCAATTTACTGTTAAAATTCCTGTTAAAATTGATGTAGCATTCGACCAGACTTCACTTATGTTCTCTATATTTAAAGATAAGACTTGGACTAAAGAGTTTACCATTAGCAATGTAAGTCCCAGCAAAAAAATAAAGATCATTTCTGTAGAATCGGAAAAAGGCTTAGTTATTACAAAATTATTGGACAAAAACAAAGAATTGTCTTACAAGTTAAACCTTAAAGATAAGTTAAAATTTTCAGCAACTTTAACTGATAAATTTGAAAAAGATAACCTAATATCGGACAATATCGTTGTTAAATTTGAAGATATCGATACCAAAAAGACTTTTGAGGCTAAACTTAATATATACGTTAAACCAGAGGTAGTGGTTAATCCGCCAATGTTATATTTTGAATATGATTTAAAACTTAATGAAACTCAGATTAAAAAATTTACCATAAAAAATCCTAATCTTAAAGAGGTCGAGATTACGTCCATCAATTCTCCTCAAAAACTTGTAACTATTAAACTACCTGAGGGCAAAACTTATCCCTTAACAATTCTACCAAATCAAGAGGTAAGCAATATAGAAGTACATCTAAATTCTCTTACCCAAATAGATAACGGCTTCCAGGATAAAATTGAGGTTAAAACTAAAAACTCAGTAACGCCTTTAAATATATCTATATTCAGTCGACCACCTCAAGGTAAAAAGTTGATTAATCCACCTCCTCGTAATATGAAAACTAACAAGCGTAAGTCACATTTAAAAAATATTAATCCAGAAAGATTCTCAGATATTATGAGAGGTAGTTATTCAAATCAAATTAACAATATGAAGAGGTTGGGTTTATCTAAGAAAAGATAAAAGGATAAGAGGATAAGAAAAAACAGAATACTTTCTATATACTCTGTGCCCCTGGTGTTGATTTTTTTAGACAGACAGCAATCAACTGAGAATAAACATCTTTATACTACTCCAAGTTAGGTTTTTCTAACTAATTGTATTAATTAAATATAGTAGCATAAAGTAAAAAGTAGCAAAGGCACTGAGGCACAAAGGCACAAAGGCACAAAGGCACAAAGGAAAAACAAAAAAACCTTAAAAACTTTGTGCCTCAGTGCCTTTGTGCCTTAACTTACTGATCTTTAACTAACCTAACAGGTCTTACCTAGGCTAATAGTTACCAAGAAAAACCTAAGTTGGAGTAGTATAAATGAAATACATTATTATTGGAACAGCAGGACATATCGACCACGGAAAAACTGCCCTTACCAAGGCTATAACTGGTATCGATACCGACAGGTTAAAAGAAGAGAAAGCACGAGGTATAACTATTGAACTTGGTTTTGCCTATCTAGATTTACCTAGCAAAGTAAGGGCAAGTATAATTGATGTCCCAGGACATGAGAGATTTGTCCACCACATGGTTGCAGGTGTCGGTGGTATCGACCTTGTCTTATTAGTTGTTGCGGCAGATGAAGGGATCATGCCGCAAACGAAAGAGCATTTTGATATCTGTAAGCTGCTTGGAATAAAACAAGGGATTATTGTTATTACCAAAAAAGACCTTGTAGATGAGACACTATTAGACCTGGTTAAAGAAGAAATCTTTGAATTAGTTAAAGGGACTTTTTTAGAAGTTTCCCCAGTTATCCCAGTCTCTGCTTTAACTGGGGAAGGCATCCCTTTATTAATAGAAAGGATCGATAAACTACTCCAACAAATTATACCTAGAAATAGTAAGGGTACCTTCCGTTTACCCATAGACAGGGTCTTTACGGTTAAAGGATTTGGGACAGTTGTTACTGGGACAGTCTTTTCAGGGAGTTTGAACATTGGAGATTCTGTAGTAATTTTACCTAAAGACATAACTGCTAAGGTAAGAGGTATTGAGGTACACAACCAGAAGGTTGAGACTGTCTCTGCTGGACAAAGGGCTGCTATCAATCTTCAAGGGATAGAAAAAGAAAAACTTGATAGAGGAGACACCCTGGTAGAATTAGATAAATTAAAGCCCACCTTTATGCTGGATGCTAAATTTTATCTCTTAAAAGACTATCCAAGGAGCCTAACTAATCGGTCTCGTATCAGGCTTCTTCTTGGGACCCAAGAGGTTATGGGACGAGCAGTAATCTTAGAAAGAGATGAACTAAAGGCAGGCGATGAATCTTATGTTCAGTTTAGGCTGGAAGAACCGGTTGTGGCCTTGACAGGGGATAGGTTTATAATCCGTAGTTATTCTCCATTGCGTACTATTGGCGGCGGTACGGTCATCGATATCTATCCACAGAGACATAAAAGATTTAAGAAAGAAATTTTAGATCAACTTGGTGTATTAGCTAAAGGCAATCTAGAGGCAAGGATATTGCTTGTATCTAAGTTCCATGAAAATTTAATTACCTCTTCCTGCGAGATTTCAGCCAGATTAGGAACGGATGATGAGGTATTGGTAGAAAACATCAAACCCTTAATTCACAAAGGGAAACTCTTATTTTTAGATGACAAGAAAAAGGAATTTATTAATCGGGACACATATAATCAGATTAAAAAAGAATTTCTCCTGGCCTTAACTGAGTTTCATAAGAAAAATCCCCTCACCAAGGGGATAATGAAAGAGGAATTACGGAGCAAATTAAGAAATAGCTTGGACATTAAACTTTTTACTAAGCTGCTCTCAGATATAGAAAAGGAAGAAATAATAGCCCTTGATAATGAAAGCGTAAGGCTTTCAACCCATAAGATTGATCTTAAAGATGACCAATCAGTTCTTATAAAAAAGGTTGAGGATATATTTCTTAAAGGTGGGGTTACCCCGCCTAATATAGGTGAGGTTGTTGAAACCTATAAGATCAAGCAAGAACTTTTAAATGTGTTGCTAGAGCGAGGTCTATTAGTTAGATTAAAGGATGGGATTATCTATCATAAAAAGGTCTTAGATAATATTGGTGTAAATCTGAAGACCTATCTTAAGGAACATAAGGAGATTAGCTTGGGTGATTTTAAGGATCAGTGGAACATCTCAAGAAAATATACGATCCCTCTTTTAGAATATTTTGATAATATTAAATTGACGATGAGGGTTGGAGATAAACGAGTGTTGAGGGACAGGAATTAGATGAAATACGAAATCGAACTAAAACCAAGGGCAATAAAGGATCTAAAAAATGTCCCAAAACCAGACGGGAAAAAAATAGTTGAAAAATTAAGACTTCTTGAAGATGGCCTTCAAGGGGATGTAAAAAAATTAACAAATTCAGATCCAGAATATAGGATGCGAGTCGGCGATTGGCGAGTACTATTTGAGATCAAGGGAGAAATAATAATTATTTATCGTGTTCGACATCGGAAGGAAGCATATAGATAGGAGGAAAACATGACTATTCATCCACAAATTATCGAAAAGGAAGGCAAAAAAGAATTTATTGTATTACCATATGAAGAATTTCTTGATATTCAAGAAGCATTAATGGATTTTGAAGATTTAAAAGAATTAAGGAAAGAAAAAGAAGAAGCTGGAGATTTACCGACAACTCCTTTAGATAAGGTAATAAAAGATATTGGATTATAAAAATAACTTCCATCCTTCAAAGGCAGCAATTCTCATTTTGACTTATTTGTTGATGTGCCTCCAAAATTTGGAGGCACATCTATCTTAAAAAAACTCAAAATTAGAATTGCTGCTTCAAAGGAGAAATGAAGAGATATTGTTAAGGAGGAACTGTTTGCCTATGCCTAAAACTGATCTAATTTTGCTTCATCCACCAGCTCTTTATGATTTCCGAGAAGAGCCAACGATGCTAGGGCCGGTTAGTGATCTTATCCCTTCAGGTCCTGTATTTGAATTTTACCCCATCGGATTTACCACTATCTCAGATTACCTGGAGAGACATGGGCTTTCAGTAAGAATTATTAATGTCGCCTTAAAGATGTTAAATAATAGGAGCTTTAGTGTTGAGAAATTAATAAGCTCTTTGAATCCTATAGCCTTCGGTATAGATCTTCATTGGATGCCCCATGTTCAAGGGGCGCTGGCCTTGGCCGAAATAGTAAAAAAGTACCATCCGCAAATCCCGATCATTATGGGAGGGTTATCAGCAAGCTATTTTCATGAGGAGCTAATCGGTAATTACCCTTTTTTAGATTATGTAGTTAGGGGAGATTCAACTGAACCCCCTTTATGTGATTTAATTAAGACAATAAAGGCCGGACAAACACCAAAAGATATCCCTAATGTTACCTGGAGAGGTAAAGATGGGTCAATTCAAGTTAATCCCTTAACCCATGTCCCTCTTGACCTAAATAGTGTTGTGGTTGATTACGCCCACATCATGAAAAAGGTTATTAAATATCGTGACCTCTCAGGATATATGCCATATCAAGATTGGTTGAATTATCCAGCCGCAGCGATCTTTTCTGTAAGAGGATGCACCTATAATTGTAAGACCTGTGGTGGTTCTGCCTATGCCTTTGGTAAGGTATGTAATCGACCTAAACCTGCCTATCGAGATCCAGAACTAATTGCTGAAGATGCCAAGGCGATTGAAGGGATACTAAATGGACCGATTATCATTATTGGTGACCTCATGCAGCCAGGTGAAGACTATGTAAAGGCCTTATTTAAGGCTATAAAGAAAAAGAAGATATCTAATCAATTAGCAGTTGAGTTTTTTGCCCCACCCCCAACGGAGATATTAGAAATCATAGCTGATGCTGTACCTAAATTTAATATTGAGATCTCTATTGAGTCGCATGAAGAAAAGGTAAGAAGGGCATTTGGCAGGCCCTATGATAATAAATCCTTTGAAAAGATGCTATCCGATGCATTTAAACTAGATTGCCAACGCTTTGATATCTTTTTTATGACAGGTCTACCTGAACAAACAAATTTTTCTATCCAGGAGACAGCTAAATATTCTGGTGAACTCTTTAGACTAGTTGGTGAAAAGTATGCCAAAAAGGTAATTCCTTTTATCTCTCCCTTAGCTCCTTTTGTTGATCCTGGGAGTATAGTCTTTGAGAATCCAGAAAGACATGGTTATAAGTTATTTCATAAGACTGTCGAAGAGCATAGAAAAGCAATCGCCGAATCACCGAGCTGGAAATATATCCTGAATTATGAGACAAAGTGGATGAGCAGGGATGAGATCGTCTATGGTACCTATGATGCTGCTTTAACGCTTAATAGGGTAAAGGCGGAGTATAAGGTAATTGATGGTAATCTTGCTCAGCAGACTGAAGTTCGGGCAAGAGAGGCTATTGGGATGATGCACAAGATAGATGACTTAATGGAAAAACATCAAGATCCGATCCAGGTAAAGAAGGAGCTTCTTAGAGAAAAACAAAAGATTGAGGGGTTAAATGCCTCAACAATCTGTGAGAAGAAAGAACTGGAGTGGCCAACAAAATTATTCAAGATGAATCTGTTTAAGGTTCTAAGGACATTGATTAAAAAAAGAGACCCGAGAATCCTGCAATAGACATCTTTCCAAAATATAGTACTCCAACTTAGGTTTTTTTAAGTGATTGTGTTAGTTCAAACCAGTATGTTAAGACATAAAGCTTTTTTAAGTTTTTTTGTTTTTTCCTCTGTGCCTTTGTGCCTAAACAGTTAGTTACAAAATTAACCTGCATTATTTTAGAAAAACTTAAGTTGGAGTAGTATAGTTCAAACCAGCATGTTAAGGCACATCAAAATGAGAATTGCTGAAATTAAGTTTGACAATTATGCGTTGTGAATATACAATAAAACAAACGATAATTTGGGATGAAGATAAGAATTTGAAACTCAAGATAATAAAAAATCTTCAATTATTAAGAATAAAATGTTAATTTATCTCAAAAAAGTAAAAGTTGGTTCATGTCAAAGGAAGAGGAGGAATATCTAATGCTCTTAGAAGTTGGTAAAATTTGGATGGATGGAAAATTTATTGAATGTGAAGATGCTAATATCCATGTCTTAACCCATACACTACATTATGGGATGGGTATCTTTGAAGGAATACGATGTTATAATACTGACAAAGGCCCAGCCATTTTCCGTCTTCAGGAGCACATAGATCGTCTCTTTAATTCTGCCCATATTATCAGGTTATCAATCCCCTATACTAGAGAAGAGATAACAAAGGCAATTATAGACACTGTTAAGATTAATAAATTACAAGAATGTTATATTAGGCCAATTGTCTATATTGGATTTGGCCATATGGGATTATATGTAAAAGAAAATCCTATTAACGTAGCTGTAGCTGCCTGGCCATGGGGAACCTACTTAGGAGAAGAAGGGTTACAAAAAGGTGTAAATGTAAAGATATCCTCCTTTACCAGATATCCTGTCAATATAAGTATGCTTAAGGCAAAGGTTACTGCTAATTATTTTAATTCTCAATTAGCAAAAAAAGAGGCTGTAGATGATGGCTATGATGAGGCATTATTGCTAGACAATGAAGGATTTGTGGCTGAAGGGCCCGGGGAGAACATCTTTATTATAAAAAATAAAGTAATCAAGACCACCCCAATCGCCACAGTTCTTGAGGGCATTACAAGAGATGCTATTATTAAGATAGCTAGAAATCTGGACTTACAAGTAGAAGAAACAAGGTTTACACGAGATGAGCTTTATATCGCTGATGAGGCATTTTTTACAGGCACTGCGGCTGAGGTTACACCTATTCGTGAGGTGGATAGACGTACTATTGGGATTGGAAAGAGAGGTCCATTAACTGAGAAGTTACAACAAGATTTTTTTGATATTGCCAGAGGTAGGAAAAGCAAAAACTTTGAGGGATGGTTAACTTTTATTTAAAATTGATAATCAGAA
>JAZDLJ010000068.1:0-2005 GCA_043802115.1 bacterium
CCAAGCCCGTCACCCCTCACGTCCTTCGACATACCTTCTCGGTCAACTGCATTAAGAAAGGGATCTCTACCCGGGCCCTTATGAGCCTCCTGGGCCATGACCGGCTGACTACCACCGAACTCTATCTGAACCTATCTCCAGAGGACGCTATCCGAGAGTTTCAAAATAAGTGGTAGGTAATACTAATTTACTTCCACAACCCCCGCTCCCCCATTTTATTGGTATTACATAATACCATCTTGACGTTGTAATTTAATTAAATTATACTGGTATTAGGGTACAACTGAATTACTGAATTAAGGTATAACTCTATGACAGCAAAAATCTATGCCATTGCCAATCAAAAAGGAGGCGTGGGAAAAAGTACTACATGCGGCTGCCTGGCCGCTGCCTTGTCTGAGTTCGGCAAAAGGGTCCTGATGGTCGACCTTGACCCCCAAGCCGGCATTACTACCAGCTTAGGCCTTGACCCTGATTCGTTTGCTTTGACCGCCTATGATTTTTTAATTAAACCCGAAGAGATTAATATTGACTCATTGATTGTTAAGACAAACATCCCAGAAGTGGGCCTTATCCCATCAAATCTTGATTTGGCTGGATCTGAAGCTGAGCTGATCGGCGAGATAGGATGGGACAGAACCCTCAAGGAATCTTTGGGAATGATCCCAAAAAAATATGATTTCGTCCTTGTAGACTGCCCTCCAAGTTTAGGCGTTCTCACCACCAATGCTTTGATGGCAGCCGAGCGAGTGATTGTACCTGTTCAGGCTGAATATCTGGCAATGAGAAGTCTTAAACAGCTTCAGAGGATCATTCAAAAGGTCCAGAAAAAAGGTAATCCTGATCTCCAGATAAAGATCCTCAGAACGATGCATGACGCGAGGACTATCCATTCCACAGAAGTAGTTGAGGAACTACAGAGAATCTTTGGCGGACAGGTCTATGGGGCGATTATTAAAAGGACGATCAAGTTTGCCGACTCTTCTCTGGCCGGTCAGCCAATTCTTATATACGCCAAAGACTCAGAAGGGGCTTTGGCCTATCGTAATTTAGCTAAGGAGGTTTTAGAAGATGACCAAAAGACCAACAATTAAAGGCAGAGGTGCTGAAATCTTTTTAGGAAAAGAAGACAGCACACCAGAAAAAAAGCATACTGTTATACTAGAAGACCAGTGCGCTGATAAAGCAACTTTCTATTTGCCATCAGATCTTTTGAACCGTTTAGATACTCTTTGGATGGATCTTAGGAGATCAAATAGAAGGCTTAGGAAATCCCATTTAGTTAAAGAGCTAATCGAGAAGGGTCTAAAACAGTATGAAGGCAATGTATAGCGGTATAATGGTAAAAAATTATACCACTATAACATTATTATGGTAATATGGTGGAGATCATCCCGGCCCGAAAAATAAAAATTGTCCCTTGGCAGAGCAATGAGAGTCTTGTGGTCTACACAAGGATCAAAAATACGATCCTCCTTATGGGGTTGGAAAAGTACCTTAAGGGTTTAAAAAGGATGAAGAAGAAAAGCCTTATGGATAACTCAAATAATAAGGAAAGAACTACCGTCTAATGAGGTAAGTGAGGAATGCCAGAACTACCGTCTAATGAGGTAAGTATTACCGTCTAATGAGGTAACAACTACCGTCTAATGAGGTAAGTGGGTAAGCCGTAATGCGGCGTAAATAAAGGGAATTTTCACTTTTTATCCGTGTGTAACTAACGTATATAACTAATATAACTAACGTTATTTATAAATTCATGGACAAAAAAGAAGAAGAAAAATCTGTAAAAAACGAAAAATTGGATAACTTAGAAGAGGATAGGGTTTCTAAAGATGAGATGAACTTGGCCGAATACCCAATCACTTTCCTTTCGCGCCGAGCGCCGAAAGGGGTTAAAACCATTGAATATACTAATTGGGTTACTATTGAAGGCAAGAAGAAGCCTCTAAAGTGGATAGTTACCGGAAGCGATAAGTATGGGCTCCCGGTAGGAGGGGACCAA
>JAZDLJ010000163.1:0-4282 GCA_043802115.1 bacterium
TAATAAAATCAATTAGTTAAAAATAAAAAAGAGGCTAAAAGTGGGTAAATATTCAGTAAACCCCTACCAGATATAAATTTGCTACAGAGACACGGAGACACAGAGAAGGAAAAGAATGCAGAGAAAAAAAAGACTAAAAAATTTTCTCTGTGAACTGTGCCTCTGTGACAAATATTTTAGAACATAACTTATCGGTTCTTCTGTAATTTGTGACCAAAAAAGGTAAAAAAACATTAATTAAGATGGGGACTCTGTCCCCAACCCCCTGGGATTTATCGCTTTCTAGGGTAATTTAGATTATAGATAGATATAAAAAGGGCCGTGCTTAAAAGTAAGCACGACTAAATTACCCTCTCCTGTCAGCGCTCAGGTCGCTTCCCAGCGTTGCGTCTGCATGAGTGAGTTTACAATATAACAAGGTATGCAAAAAATAAATGTAAAACTCGATCATCAAGTTTTTTTTAATTGACAAGTCCCGCATAATATGCTGAAAAATCAATATCGACTTGGTTTTCAGTTATGGTTTATTCTATTGAAATTATGGTATAATAATACCATCAAAATATTATTTTAAGCAAAAAAGGGGCTGTTATGATAGTAGAAAAACCATTATCTTTTGTAAGTACATTTATAGAAAAAATAGATGAATCACTAAGAGATCATAGCCCTAATCAAGGCTTATCTCACATCCAAAAAGTGTGGCTCTCTTTTTGTATTTCATGTATTTTAATAACCAATTCTGTCTGTTGGGCAGCCTTTAAACATAGGAGCACAAATACTCTCTCTACTTCTGCTTTATCATGGATGTTTTGTCATTCTAAGATCACCTGGGAATTATTGCTTCATACGGGAATAAAAGTCCTCCTTCTTCTATTTGGTATAACCCAAGGAGCTCTCCTTGTTGATGATACAGACAATAAACGTTCAAAATCAACTACAAAAATTGGGTACGTACATAAACTGAAAGACAAAAGTAGTAATGGTTATATTATGGGACAAAATATCGTTTTTCTTGTCTTAGTAACCCCATCAATTACTATCCCTGTAGGTTTTACCTTTTATATGCCAGATCCCGAATTAACTAAGTGGAATAAGCGAATTAAAGAACTCAAAGAACAAAATGTTCCTTCTAAAGACTATCCTCCTAAACCAAAAGAAAATAGTAAATATCCAACTAAACAACAAATTGCCTTAAATATTTTAACTGAATTCAAACTCTACCATCCCACGGTTAAGGTCAAATCTATACTTGCTGATAATTTGTACGGCACTGCCTGTTTTATGGATAATGCCTCCAAGACCTTTGATAATGTTTAAGTAATCAGTAAAATTAAAAAGAATCAAAAAGTAAAATTTAGGAACAAAGAAGTATCTGTAGAAGAATATTTTAATAAAATAAACACAGGGACTGAACAAAAAATAATAGTGCGAGGAGACAAAGAAGTCCCTGTAACCATGAGTAGCGCTAGATTGCAAGTAAGTTCTCACCATAAAAAAAGACTAATTATTGCCTTAAAGTACGAAGGCGAGAACGAATATAGATATATAGTAGCCTCCAATTTAAGCTGGAGGACAATAGATGTTGTACAAGCCTATACCTTGAGATGGCTTGTAGAGATATTCCATTCTCAATACCCTCATATACCAAATTACAATCTAATCCATCAGCATTTTGTTTGTGATGCAAAATTTTCCACCTCCTTTCAGTTTATTTATTAATGCGAATTAAGGGTTGGATTTAACAATCTAAAATTAGGTACTTATAAAGGGTGTTTTTTATAGGCTATTTGCTAACTGACTGTTTATATTAACCTTGAAATTTTAAACCCTTAATTCGCATTTATTAATACACCACTCATTTATTTTTGCACACTATTTTCCTAAAAATCAATAATAATCTAGAATCCTTTTGTTTGATTAACCTACCTTAACTTTGTCAGATTTCAAAAGCAGTATCTAGTCTAACTTTTAAAGGTCGCTTTTTGAAAAACAACACATATAAAAAAAGTTCAAGCAAAGCTGGCGTTTTGTCTTAAGTTTTAAATTTGACAACGTCAAGCTACTTTTTGTTTTTTAATTAACCTTAGCCCTGTAAATACCATGTATTTTCTCACCTAAGGAGGTCTCCATAATAAAACGGTTTCAAACAAAATTATGAGGAACCACATAAAAAATAAAATCTCTTGGGAGTTAAACCTCCAGTGAAGATGAAGACTTGAGAATAACCCCAAAAAAGGAGGCTTTTATTAGATTCGAGGTTGATGGAGATTATCCCCTCTGTCACTTAATCATCAACTCTCTTGCTTTGCAGCAATTTTAATTTTGGCTTCTGTAACCATTAAAGATTGAGGAGAAATTGGGAGTATGGAAAAAATGGAGAAGATAAAGATTTAGTTTTCTTTTTTCAATTCTTCAAATTTTTTACTTTCCATTTCTTACACTCTTTCAAAATTAGAATCCTTCTCTTCCTTGAACGTTAATTGATCGGCGGTGATATTCCCCTTAACCAACGTTCTCTTGCCCTGTCTTTTAATGGATTATCGCGTAATTTACGAAGGCGTTCTACTTCCATTTTATTAGCCCATATAATCCAATGTCTTCTCTTCTTTTGATAAATTCTAGCTTTTAGCTGCCCACGGCGTATCCAATGATCTAGTGTAACCCTAGGCATATCAAGTTCTATGGCTAACTTGGATAATAACCACTCATCTTTTCCAAGCGGAATATCTTCTTTTATAGTGTATGAACTACTCTTACGTAAGCCATAGCGATTAATTAATCCTCCAACAATCTCAGAATTAAATTTTTCTGCCCGTTTGGGAGGACGCCAACCTCGTTTATTTAATTCTTCAGCAATCTTTTCTGACCTAATCCCTTGTTCGGCAAGTTTTTTTACCGTATCAAATAGCTCCTGATAGTAACTAAGTTGCTCTAATTTTGCTACTGGTTTTATCATTTCTGTCTCGCTTACTGTTCCACCTACCCATTGAATGGATATTTTAACTATCTCAGTGGTGTTAATTACGTCTATTAATATCTTATCAATTATTTGCCGGATAATTTCCTTCCTATCCATAATACTAGTGCTCGAATCATTCCATAATGCAGGAATGTCAGATGCTAATTCTCGGATAGCATCTCGTTCTTTTTTTGAAAGAAGACGGGGCTGTTTCATTTGAAATCGTGCATATTCTTCTTCAACCTTTTTCTGTTCTTTTAATTTCTCTTCCCACTCATGTTCTAGTTGCCTGGCTACTAAACGATTCTCAGGTTCTACAGCTTGATATTGACGTGCTGCTCGTTCACTTGCATACCGACTTCGTTCAAGTCGATTCTGCCATAGTTTATCTATTTCTGTCCGCTCTCCTTCTATATTTTTAGATGCCTCTAAACTTAACTCTAAAGATGCCGGCTTTAGTATCTCCAATACCTGCTTAGTTATAAAATCATCTAAAGGTGGACCAGCTAAACTTTGACATAATTTTCCTCCATAATCTACTAGCAGCCTGTCACACATATATTGATGACGCCCATCTCTACTATATCGAACTGTCATTCTGTATCCACACTTTTTACAAACTAATAACCCCGAAAGTAAGGAGGCTCCTTGCCTTACTGATCCTTTGCTATCAAAAGATGAACGATTCTGTTTCAATTGATCCCGATTACGCTCATATTGCTCCAAACTTATATATGATACAAATCGATCCTTTAAAACAACGTCACAATTCTCTAAGGATACTACTGTCCTTCCTGTACTCGGACGTCCAGCTATCTTTCTTCTAGGATCTACTTTACGTCTTCCATATGCATATACTCCAGCATACATTGGATTTTTAAGCATATTCTGTAAAGTCATCCGGTTTGGACGGTGCCACTCTAGTTCTCCTTTGCTTATTCCACTATATGCTTGAACTCCTATCTGAATATTATTTTTTACAAGGTATTGTAAAGTTGCGTTCAATGTCTTCAATTCCTCAAATTTTTTAAAAATAAGATGGACAACTCTTTGTACCTCTTCATCAGGATCTAAGTCAACCTCTCCATTTAAACGACGAACATACCCTATTGGTAAATTAAACAACAACTCACCGCGGCGTGCTTTATTCAACTTTCCTTGAAGCATTCGCTGCTTTAAAATTTTGTGCCCTTTGTGCCTTATGCTAGGAGACTCCTCAGATAATGACAATTATTTTTTACCTTCCAATAGTCCTAATAAAACAGCCATTCACCTTAATCTCCTTATTATCTTCTGAATCTACCTCTACAGGGTTAGATTTAG
>JAZDLJ010000181.1:0-12491 GCA_043802115.1 bacterium
GAGTTTCTTGAGAGTTACGAGAAAACGTATATCCAACAGGTTCTAAATAGGAATAAACAAAACATTAGTCTAACAGCAAGGGACCTTGGGATATCGAGGAATTATTTAAAGGCGAAGATGGGGAAATATGGACTGATGGGGAGGGGAAAATCCCTAATTGATAATCGGAGGGCATTATTTTAGGCAATAATTTTTCTAAGACATTGACCATTGATCTTTCTTCAAACAAAAATTCTGCTGATTATAACGGATTTAGGGGAGACGGTAATATACTGAAATAATTTCATTTAAATAGTATTGCTAAACATTTTTTAGATGACTTATAATCTTAAAAAAGCCTTTTTTAGGTATATAGAAATGGTTAGCCATACTAATTATTTATACTAACTTATTGAATTTTTAGGACTAGATGCCTCCCCTAAATCTGTTATAATCAGGAAAAATTAAATAAAAAATGATGGGATTCCCTTTTCCAGCAGTTGATACGGTTCAAGTTTGCCTTGATAAAGATATAGATTTGTTAACTAGAGAGGGTATTCGCCTTTGTTCTGCAAATATTTCGACCTGTACGATTAGAATTCACAACTCACTATGTTAAGGATAGTCTTATCCTAAGAACCTTATTGATTTCCTTCGGAGCAAAAAAACACTATTCTAATCGTACAGGTCGAAATATTTTCTTTAATAATTTTGTCTAACCATAAAAGTCTTTTCTATCTGAAGGTGAAAAAATATGGATTATCTGAAAATAAAATCAAATAAAAAAGGTTTTACCTTAGTTGAGATATTAGTTGTAGTAGCTATTCTTGGGATATTAGTCACCTTGGCTGTTGGTGGCTACCAATCACTTATAAAGAGGGAAAGGATTAGAGAGGCAAGAGAAACGATAGAGATTATTGCTGATTGTGCAAAGACTAGGTTTGCCAGGAGAGGGAATCTCTCAGATGAGAGTTTAGCTAACACAGATGCAATAAATGCAAAATATAATTTAAATATTGTCTCTAAAACATTTGATTTTCGGGTAGGACAAATAAACGATGATCAAATAAGTATTATTGCTATTGTTAAACAGAATGCCAAGGCTTCTTATTTAACGCCTTTTGATAGACTTATCTACGATCTAAATATGACAAATTCTAATCCATTACCTTGGTCAGGGGAACTAAATAATTGATGAGGTTTTTTAAATTTGTTCAAGGATTATATGGATTTTCAGATATTTTTATCCGTGAAAATCTGTGTAATCCATGAGCTATATTGAGGTGCGATATGAATAAAAATCATAAGAAATTACTCATAGTTTGTGCTTTTGTTGTTACAATATCTGTCTCTTTTCTTGTGATCTTTTCCTTAAAACAAAAAAAAATGATACCTCCAAAAGGATTGTTTACTACTGTTGTCTTTGATGAAAGTCATAGGCAAAGTTATTCTATATGGGATACAAAATTTATGGGATATTCTAAGTTGGGAGAAAGGATTATTGATCATGGCTATAAAATTAGTTCAAATTCACGGTCTATTTCAGAATTAATACCTGCCCTATCTTTCAAGGATATCCTAGTGTTAGGCATTGCTAATTATGAGTCATATACACTTCAGGAGGCTGATTCGTTGATATCCTTTATTAAAAACGGAGGGGGTGTCTTAATAATTGGTGAACATGATAATGTATTTAAAATTGGAGAATTTCAAAATAGGATCTCACAACTTTTTAATGTAAGCTTTAATAATGATCATATATTTGATAAGAATAGAATCGGTGGTCTCAAAATAACCAATCAGCTATCTCCTTCAACACTTGTTACCTGGATAAAAGTAAAGTCTGATTATTTTAACCTTGAAAATATATACTTCTATACTTCCTGTTCAATAAATGTGCCTAAGGATGGAACAATTTTGGCCAAGGCTTCCACTGCCTCTGAACCTGAATCTGCAATTGTAGCTGCGTCTTGTACTTATGGAAAAGGTAAGATTGTCTGGCTAGGAGATTCAGAATTTCTCTGGAATGGAAATAAGTTATTTGGTGTTGAACATGGTGAAAATATAAAATTCATCTTAAGGATTATTGATTTTTTAGCAGATAAACCACAAGATGAAGCAAGGGTAACGAGGCTCTTAGTCCCAGGGTATAGTTTGTTTACAGCTAAAAAATTTATGCTAGATATTTTTTTGAAAGAGAACAATCTTGGGAAGATAGAAATATCAACTGAGATATCTGGTGGGGAGGTAACACCTAAGTCTATAGAAAATCCTTTAACTAAGACCTCCTGGGATATCCGTATAAAGAAAGATGGGTACATAAAATTTAAGATCAATAATAAACCAGCAGCAGTTGTATATTTTTTATCACCTAAAAGATCAAAATTGAATGTCTTAATTACTGAGAGATATCACAGTAGGAAGATAGATGAAACCCCCAGTGGATTACTCGAATTTTCAAAGAAATTAAGGGACAGAAACATCAATGTCTTTGCTACAAGTTCCCATGTTGATACTAATATCTATAACGGTATTATTATTGCAAATCCATTATCTGAGATTCCAAGGGAAGAGGTAGACTCTCTTGAAACCAAAAAAAATTTCAAGAAGATCTTGCTTGTTGGGGAGAGCTCTACCTCTCTTGAAGCATGTGACCGGCTCCCTCAGATTATAAGTGCATACTTAGGAGTTAAACCTCTTGAGAACAATATCAATCAACTTGCGAATCCATTTGGGATAAATTTTACCCACTATCTCTTAACTAGCGAGGTGGATAATAATGTTACCATTAATTCAAGGGTAATCTTTAAAGACTCTAATAGGACATTTACCTCGTACAGAGGTGCTGTTGTCCTCCCCCTAGAAAAGGATGTTAATATAATCGCCGAAGGAGATCCTCATTATTCATGGGGGGATGATGCAGGAGTTGGTATGTACTCAAAGGTTATGAGGCATAGCTACGATTCTAAACACACATCCATGATTATAGGTAATGATCATATCTTGGCCATAGGTGATGCTGATGTCATCAGTAATCAACATATAAAAGAGGATAAAGAGGCTGTTGTAGCCTTTATCGCAGATTGGCTCAGAAAATGAAGAGAGAGGAAAGTACACTATTATTTATCTAATAGGAGTAATGGTTTAGAAGTAGCAACTATAGATATATCAATAGGGGTCTGGGATAATAACTCTCCTTTCATAATATCAGCCTCTATCTTGCTCCCTTCTTTTAATAAAATCTGCAAATAACATTTTGTCCATTTTTCATTTGAAATCCTAAGACATTTCCAATCATTCGAATTTATACCACTATCTTTATCTGTTAAGGTTCCATCATAACTATAGGAAATCCTATCAGGTATTGGATTGAATGTCTGTCCATCTATTGAATACATAATTTTGTATGGGAGCTTAGCTAATCTCCACTCTTGATTTCTACAATGGGTACAGTTGTCACCCGTACTATCACTACACTTAACAAAATCATAAAAGTCTTTTAAGATAATAGCCCGCCAATTATCTGGATTGCCATTTTTAATTAAATAGGCATATTTTCTATAGGTAGTAAAGGCAGCATATCTATTCACCAGAAACTTATACTTATTAAGGATCCGCTTATCTCGATATGATTGAATGATAAACCATATAAACAAACCTAGCATCAGGAGAATAATGGTAATTAATACCCATAACAGTGTCACCCCTCCTCTCTTATTTTTCAAGATACCTTTTATTCTCATCATATTTTTCCCCTTTTTTTAATCTGAATTTATATTGCTAACTGCTCACATCCTTCATTCGCCAGTTTATACTTTTATTTTTTTTTAATCAGATATATTATACTAGAATAACTTACAGGATGAAGATTATTATTGTTATCGTACCATATAGCCCTACTCTCAATCTCCTTTGCCCCAATATCTCCCATAACAACTATAGGGGTGACCAATACTTTAACATCTTTGATCCGACCATTCATTATCGAGGAAAATTTTTTACTCTCATCAACTGACTGACAGATTAAATTATTAGAATCGCATTTACAATTAGGATTATTGACATAATCTGTAAAATTTCCTGACCCACCAAGTGTCTCAAAGTCAGTCGATAACATCTTAACTGCCTTATCCAGATTAGAGGATGCTAACCGCATAGCCCTTGCTTTAAGGATTAGGCGAGAATCAAAGAGGATGCCAAGGTGAAATCCCTGAAACAAGATGATAATAATTATAGTTAGGATGGCTGCTGCAACCAAAGACTCCACTAACGAAAAACCTGCCTTATTTTTTAATAGAGTATTTTGGAAATTCATATATTCTCTCCTTACCATTTTATTGATAACTACCCACCCCTTTGATAAAGAGGTTGTTGTAAGGGGTGAGTAGCTATTTAGATTAAGGGATAGAACCAAAATTTATATTAACTGCTATTGTCTTGGTTGCGCTAACCTCAACAAGTGGGTCAGCATCTCGTCTAAGGGTTATCGTTACAGTCAATGTCTTAACGCTTGTAATAGCCCCAGTATCTGGACTTATTACCTGAAAATCCAGCTTATTATATAGCGGGGTCCCTTCTGAGGGGATGACTGTCTTGAACCTGTAATCAATTGTTGTTTTTGTGGAATCTAAACGATAGCCAGAATTATAGCAATATATTAATCCTCTTTTTCCATTTTGATTTATCCCTACATACCACATCCCCCATACTCCTCCAAAATGATCAAATAATCTTATATACCCTGCTTGATGATCTACTCCAGAATAGATCGAATCAGTTTGATCTACATAGCTAGCACCATACTCAAAAGACTCCGAATCACTTAATCCAATCCTCCTTACCTTATCATTTGGATCAAAATACCCATGGTCAAGATACTCAAAGGCCAGATCAATATCCTCTCTAAACCTGTTTTTTATCATATCCCGTCTTCTTTCTTTGTAATAAATTGTAATCAGATGAAAAACAGCAGCCAAGACTATACCTCCTATAACTATACCTACCATTACCTCTGTTAGGGTAAACCCTTGCTCTTTCTTGTAAGATTTAGATCGATTTAAGGATAACATTTAGCCTCCATACTTACCACCTAAATGGGGATTTCGGATAAATCTGGCCGCCTTCCGGATCAGCCTATTATAAGTCTGAGGGTTTATGGCAACTAGCCGCACAATTTATGCCACTTCCTTTTTGACTTTCGTAGAACTCTTTTATATCTTTATTATCTCTATCTAATGTCTTTTTATTATTCAGCCCTTGGATGTATAGTTTTATTAGCTTCCTGGTTGTTTCCAATGCCTCCTTACACTTACAATCCTTACGAAACTCATTACACCAAGAGGGATCTTCCTTATTATCATATAAGCCGCCGAAATCTCCACATCTCCCTTCTATATCTCCAGGAAGCATAAAATCAGGATCATCCTCCCAATAATGGAGATATTGATTTAAATTTTTGACTCCTGCCTCTTTATAATAGCCATCATCATTAAACCCAATAGGTTTTGTAGGTTCAGGAAAATAGGTCGCTCCAGATGGGGGATTTAGAGAAGGAGGTGGGGGTGGGGGTGTTTCTATTGGTATTTTAGTAACGAATGAACAAGAAGAAGATTGAGAAGAAAAACCTGGAAGATTTGAAAATTTACTAAAATCGAATAAATTAGTGTTGGATTTATTAGATACACTTATTAAACCAGCAATGGTTGGAGTAAATTCAGAGGAAGATAGGGCAGTACTAAGGGAGGTGGAGGAAGCAACAGAGCTAAGTTCTCTGGCAACTTCATTAAAAGCTAGTATACAAAGTATAGCATCTCCGCTCTGATTAAGTTTTTTAAACGTTTCTAGCTCAGCAGGGGTAAGTTTAAGGTCTATCATCCCCCCACCTGCACTTCCTCCAATAACTGTAACTACAGTCATTGTCCCATCAGCATTTATTTTAGCCTTTTCACCTGTCTTATCCATAATTATTGCAATCTCTGAAAAGGCATTATAATTTTTAATATTTAATTTCTGCCTAACCATATCACCATCTCTTATTTCTTCTGGTATCGGTACCTCTAATACCTGTAACTTTACTATATTCCCTCTAGTATCCTTTGCTATTAAAGTCTCCCCGAGCTCCTGAAGATGAGCTAACGTAACCCTTGTTGCTAGATCATCTACCCTGATTGAGATTGGTGGTGGCTGTAAACCTTTTTCTAATGTAATAAATCCTAAACTTAATTTAGTATTAGCCAACACCTTTGTGTTAGCAGGATCAACCTCGTGGGGGACCTGAGAAGGGTCTCCACTAATCTTTCCTGCATCTTCTGCCTTAGCTAACCAAACATCATAGTAATTACGCATGATATATTCATAAGTCAATTCAGTTATAGAAGATTTTTCTTTTGATCCCACTGATATTATTATTTCCTTTTCATCAACTTCATTTATATTAAAATCACTTACTTCGGATAAATCAAGTTCTACACCAGCTACTCTTGTAGAATCAAATCTGATAATACCTTCCTCAATAGTTACATCATCTGTAATGTCAACCTCTCTTTTCTGATCTGGTTTGTGTTTTACCTGGGTAGTCTTAAATTCTGTAGGTCTTTTTTCGACACCTTTATAGTCCTTATAGCCTTCATATCTTATTTTGTCTGTTGTTATACTCACATCTTCATCCAGAAAAGATTCACCCATCTCCTCTATCTCTAATTTTACATTACCAGAGGAGTAGATTATTTTGGTAGCCTTAACCTTCGGTCTTTCATTTGCTTTTGCTGTTACTATCTCTTCTATATAATTAGAAACAAATTTAGCACTACTTCCCCCTATTTTTTCTCCTTCTGGTAATCCGTTCAATTCCTTACCTGGGGTAGTGCTCACCTCTCCTAGATATAAAACTACTATATTACTAATCTTTTCATCATTACCAAGAGCCTCTTCTTTCATTTTTCCTTTGAATTGTCCTTCGAGTATGACAGACTTACCTGGCAATAAGTCAATAAGTTTTTGTCTTTGCCGTCCATCCCATAGTTTCAGGACATCTAATGACCTCCTTTCTACAATATATTCATCTCTCTCATCAATAAATGTATCTCTAATATCTATCATATTATCTATCTGTTCTTTAGGTGCAGTATTAAAATTTTCAAGGTAATAAAATCCATACTGTGATGGGTTTCTTGACTCACTATCAGATGGATCATCACTATTATTATTGGCACCCGTACTCTGAGTCCCAAATAATTCACTACCATCGTCAACTAAGCCGTTATAATTTATATCATGTACTAAAAATAGATCGGTCTTAATCTTATACATATCTGTTTCATCATAATTCTCAGGGGTTGCAATAATAGGAAAAGACCAACTGGTAATTTGTGGTTCATTTCGTAGATTAAATTCAGTAAAATTTCTTTCATCTAAGGCCAGGTCTATTAGATGTTCGTTTCCATCTTGATTACCTCCTCTTTCTAGTATAATTGGGGTACAAGAGACAGACAACTTCCAACCTTCATTAAGCACTAATGTCCCTTCCAGACCTACAGCATTCTCATCAATAGGATCTGTTTGCATAACTTCATAGACCCCTCCCTCTTTTACAGGTCCTTGTGGTTGAAGCTTTATTGTAATAGAATCAGTATTTGCAGCCATTGAGGACGTTAAAAATATGCTAACAACCAGGATACTTCCTGAAATAAACGATAAAAATTCTTTTCCTCTTTTTTTTTGCATATTTTTTTCCCCCTGTTAATAGTAGATTGCCTACTTGACCATAATTATAAGGCACCCCTGATTAAAATTTAGATTTTCACCTCCTTTACTGATTTTTATCATGGTTTGATCAAACTACACAAACTAAAAACTAATAATATTTTCCCCCTTAATTATCATATATACAAAAAACATGCCAACTAAAATAATTCTTTGTTTTTATTGGTTTTATTTTTAAGCAACCAATATCCGCCTCTTAAAAACTAATGATTTTCATCCTCTAAAGATGTAAAATTGGTCATCTCGTGAACAATGTTTGCTATTTTAATGGTCGTCTCGTGACCACGTAAATACATTTACTTGATAAAAAAGCATTTTGCCTGGTTATGCTGTGATCAGGTCAAATAAAAACAAAGCTACTAATCCTTTCGTTTGTTCTATTCATCTACTAACCCAAATTCCGCAATTTGAAAACTATAGTTAATGTAAACAATTTGTTAAGGCATCCAGACACTACACACTTCTCATGAGTTTTTAAATTAGGCGATGGTCTTGGCTATAGGCAAATTCGAATAATTTACTCCCAATTTTCGTATCCTCTTCAAAAAGCATGGTAAATAATTTTGGTTAGGTTGAATTTTGTCAAATTAGACTAAGGTTGTATTCCAATAACGTTAGAAAATTTTTAAAGTCTTTAGCCCTGAAAGGGCGTTATGTATCAGCCCAGGGCAACGCCCTGGGAAAGGATTCCCCCAATATTCTAAGCCCTGAAAGGGCGAAATAAACTAAAAGATTCATACCATGTCTCAATTGTGTAATCTTATTTAATTGAACACTGAATCTCATTTTAGTTGGACAGCAAATCTCATTTTAACTGGACACCCTTTATCAGTAAATTTTTTCTTCAGATCAATTTGTAAAAGTGTCCAGTTAAATTAAAAATAAATCATTTTTTTCGTATCGTCAAGAATATTCACCTCCTCTTTTGTATCTTCTGCAATTTATAACCAAAAATAAGGAAAAATTTTTGTTTGTTAAATTAGGGGATGCTGTCCCTAACCCCATGAGATTTATCGTTTTATGGGGATACTTTATTTTTTAAATCATTCGCAAAGTTTACTTCAATAGGACGCCAGTATGAGCGAAGCCACGAATACTTTTACCGTACACCCGATGTGCTGTCCGTACATATTCATATTTCGCCATATCAATCATCCTTTCTGCCCTCCAGTATTATTATTTTTAGCTGGTTAGCTTTTTATAATAATACCAGAAAGCTTTGGACAGGGGTGGGGGAATTTTCGGCTGTCACAAGCCCTTAAAGTGGGTGACTTTTAGGCTAGCACAATCAGATGTAAATTTTGTTTGAATATTCGTGGATAAAAGGGATAGAAAAATTTGGCATCCTTCATTTACTAGTTTACACTTTTAGGGCGTATTTTTTAGAAAGCAAAAAAAACAAAAAACTTTTTAGACACGGATTAAAACCTTTTAATTAGCGTTAGTTAGATATAATACTTAATGTTTATTAGGTTAATTATTTTAGTAGCGTTTTTAAAAAATCTGTGTAAATTCGTGTCTAAATAATAGAAAGTGTAAACTACTTTTGCCTCTTAATGAAGGGTGCCAAAAATTTATAGCTATCTAATAAAAATTTTATTATAATATCTCTATGATTTCACAACAAGAGAAAGAAAAGATTATTAGCATAGCCAAAGAGTATGAATTAAATTGTTTGTATCTTTTTGGCAGTAATTTGAATGAGAATGAAGAGAGTAATGATATTGATTTAGCTGTTGAAGGCATTGATCTTAAATATTTTTTTGAATTTTATGGGAAACTTATATTTAGCATATCTAAACCTGTAGATCTGATAGATTTAACTCGTGATTCAAAATTTAATACAATGATTAAAGAAGAGGCTGTTATTCTATATGAACGATCTAAAAAAAAAGATACTGGCTGAAATTGAAAATATTCACGCAGTATTAAAAGAGATGCCCGATTATCAGAAGCTTCCCTCTCTATCAACCCTTGAAATTGCTGGAGTTGCGGCTTTACTCCACAGCTTTTATAATGGTATTGAAAATGTACTCAAACAAATACTCAAAGATAAAAATATCAAAGTGGAAAAAACTGAATCATGGCATAAAGACCTAGTTAATTTATCAGTTTCAAAAAATATTATTAGTAAAGAAACTAGTCAAAATTTTCAAAAATATTTGGCTTTCCGCCATTATTTCAGTCATGCCTATGCTATCGAGCTACACTCAGAACGACTTGAAGATTTAGTTCATAATGTTCAAAAAACCTTTAATGACTTTTATGAAGATATTAGTAACTATTTGTAAATAGAAAGATTTATCAAACAGCAACATCCACAATTTAGATGAACAAGACCCAATGAAAAATCCGTATTTTGAATTACATAAAGAGTTTACTGCTGCCGGAGCAGGTGTATTAATGAGCTCGGGTCAAGCCTGTATTCTTTATGGGATAGCAACATTTTCAAAAGATGGAGACTGGGTGATAAAAGAAACCAAAGAGTCATGTGGGAAGGTTCTAGATGTACTAGAAAAAAAACAAGCAATATACCGTTTAGGCGTTCCATTAGACATCTATTGGTTATCTCAAGGTTTAACAAGTCACTTTGAATATTTTTTAGAAGATGGTTATAGAATGCGAGTTGATTTTTGTTCTAGGCCGCCAAGGATTAAAGATATTAAAAGGATATGGGATAATGCAGGGATAGTAAAAAATATAGCCTTTGTCGATATAGAAAGTTTAATATTATTAAAACAAACTCAACGCATCCGCGATTATAATGTTATTGGCACACTTGCTGAAGTAATTGGTTTTAGTCAGGATCGCCCTGACATAGCTTTGTATTATTTACAAGACTATAACCTTTTAAGTAAAGCTATAAAAAAGTGGCCTCAAGAAGCTAAACTATGTGAGCGTGAAGTGGTAAAAGCCCTTTTAAATAAAAAATCCAGGAAAGATATAGTAGCTTTACTTGCCCAAGAACAAGATGAAAAAATTCAAGAGGACGAAAGAAGAATTCAAGCTATAATAGAGAGATCAAAATTATATCAGAAGAAATTTGTTCAACTTCGGAAAAAGTGGTTAAAACTAAATGTGGGTTTAAAGGAACAGCATAAAGAACTACTTGCTACGGTCCAAGAATTTTTACAATAACGACTTATCCAAAATTTTATACAGGACAAATAGAATGGAAAAGAAAAGATTGTCACCTAAAGAGCTATCCTTAAAATTTCTTAAGCCATATACAATTCCCAAGGAGTGTCCCTACTTAAGTGAGGAACAAAAAGAATTAAGTAAGCTCCCATATGAAAAAAGACTTGAATGGTGGGCTGACTGGCTTTATCAGGCTCATAATGCTGAGGATTATATCAAAAAATAAAAATTTATGCCTTGGGAATGGTAAAACTAAAGGTACTTCCTTTTAAAAGGCCAAGGATAATGGTTGCACAAAAAATAAAGGTTATCTTCCAATGGAGTTTAATTATCTTCATCTTGTTTAAATCTATATCCTAGTCCAATAATAGTTTCGATAAGCTCTCCTGCTTCTCCTAACTTTTTTCTAAGTCGTCTTACATGAGTATCAACAGCACGAGTAAAAATATCAGCATGTTTATCCCATATGTTAGTTAATAAGGCATCTCTTGTTTGAACCCGTCCTTGATTTTCCATAAGAGCGACTACTAATCTAAATTCCATTGGCGCAAGCTCGATCTCATTTTGATTAACTGTAACTATATGTTTAGCTACATCTACAGTAAGAACACCTACTGTAAAAATATCTCTATTTTCTTTTTCTATATTTTCCTCTTCTCAAAATTGCCTTTACTCTTAAAACGAGTTCTCTTGGACTAAATGGCTTAACAACATAATCATTTGCCCCGAGTTCAAAACCCACAACCCTGTCTACTTCTTCCCCTTTAGCAGTAAGCATAACTATAGGTATATTCTTAAGTTTACTATCCCGTTTTATAATACGACACACCTCAAAACCGTCCATTCTAGGTAGCATTATATCTAGAATGATTAACGCCACCGACTCTTTTTTTAACATTTCAAAAGATTGCTCTCCTGTCATTGTTTCGACACACTGAAAGCCTACTTTTACTAGATTATATCTTACTAGTTTAGAAATATTTTTATCATCTTCAATGACTAGAATTATATTATTATTCATTATATTAAAATTAATCACCCTGTGCTTTCAACAAAGGATATGCTTTAAACGGGACTAGTAACAGCGCTGTCATAGGTCTCAGCACACCTATCAAAATCTGTCTCGTAGATGCCATATTTTTTTTAACACCAAGCAACCTATTTAAAAGTAGGAGAAGCTCTTGTTTTAGTTTCATTCAGGTATGGACATTCTAAGGACAGGACAAAAAATTACTAATTACTTGATTTATTTGACACAACTTGTCAGATTCACTACTTTTCCCCGAAGGGGATTAATGTGAGTAGCCGTGGGTTTTAACCCACGGCAAGGAATAAAAATAATTCTTCGACCCCGAAGGGGTCGGACAAAAAGGCCTCTTCTGCAATTTGTGACCAAAAAAAATATTGTATTTATTATTTCAATTTGACTTGGATGACTCTGTCCTCTAAACCTCCTGGGATTCATCGCTTTTAAGGGTAATTTTAAATAGGATAAGGCAACGCTGAGAAGCGGCTTGAGTGCTGACATGAGAGGGTAATTTGGCCGTGCTTACTTTTAAGCAGGGCCTTTTTTATATCTATAATCTAATTTACCCTTATACTACTCCAACTTA
>JAZDLJ010000183.1:0-13233 GCA_043802115.1 bacterium
CTACGCTCAAACAATGGTAATTTTTAACGGGAAGTTGCGCTAAAAAAATTTACAAAAAGTCTCCTAATAACTCTCTCCAGCAAAATTTTTGTCTTCTCTCCTAGTAAATATGGTATTTATTTTGGAAAGATGTCTATTAAATCCTTATCCCTTACTGAATGTGAGCATAATAGTACAATTTATCATCATGCTTTTTCGCGCTTAACTTCTGCTCAGATATCATCTGACCAAGATATATGGCCAACTCAGTTTTGTTTAGGCTTAAGCTAGTGGCAATATCCTCTAGGGTTGAAGGTCGTCGTTCTACCATTGTTGCTATTATTTTTTTTATTTTATTATTTATTTCTTTTTTTGTTTTTGTTACGAGCGTAGTATTTTTGAAATTAACAATTAGCTCAGCTTTTTCCCCCAATATACCTTTTATTTCAAATAATCTATCTTGTAGAAGCGGCTGGACATAATTTTCTAAAGGCGGTCTGACTACAGTATTAATTTGTATCTTATCAGGTCTTATTTTTGTATCAATTATTTCTTTCATTTTAATTATTTCTTCTGTGGAATCATTGATGCCTTCGCAGAATAATATTTCCAGCCATATCTGGCCAGCATATTCTTTCCTAAAGGTTTCTAGGCCGCTAATGATATCCTGAACTATTATTTCCTGCACTGGACGGTTAATCTTTAAAAATACTTCTTGAGTAACAGCATCTAAAGAGGGCAGGACTAAATTAGCCTTTTTTAAATCTGTCCTTACACAAGGATCATTCAATAAAGTGCTGTTAGTTATAACTGCAATAGGGATAGTAGTTATTGATTTGATCTCGTTAATTATATTTCCAATTTCCTGATGGAGAGTTGGTTCTCCTGAACCAGAAAAAGTTAAAAAGTCTGGACGAGTAGAGCAAGATTTTAGATATGTTTCTAATCCAACTAACACTTCTTTTTTATTAACAAATAAGCCACGCTTATTTGTCTTTAATGTTGTTTTCCCTACCTCACAATAAATACAATCAAAATTACAAATTTTGCTATTTAGCAAGTCAATGCCTAATGATAATCCTAATCTTCGTGAAGGTACGGGACCAAAAAGATACTTCATTAGTTGTTCCTTTATTGTTTTTATGTATCCTCTTCAAATTTCATGGTAACTAAATTAAGTTAGAATTTAACCAGGTTTTGTTTTTAGCCCTGAACATTATTACCTTACTTTTTGAAGAGGATACGTTTTTATCATTTAAAATGAATTCTAGATATATAAAGTATAATATAAAATAATATATTTTTCAATATATACTACAGTGCAAATGTCAAAACTATTTAGAAATGTCCTTTTGGTACGCTATTTCCTTTTATAAGACTACTTTTTAAAAAGATGAAAAAATAACTTATTAAGTAAAAAAGTTACTTTATGTCTGTTGGAAGTATTATTATTTTGACATTTTTGTTTTTAATGTTGTATAATTTGCACTTAATATATTATGAATTTTATACTTCTAACGGCTAGGAAGCAAGAAGACTGCTTCCTAGCCGTTAGAAGTATAAAAGCGAGAGTGGCGGAATTGGCAGACGCGCTGGACTTAGGATCCAGAGGGCAACCGTGCGGGTTCAACTCCCGCCTCTCGCACCAACCCTGAAAGGAGAAGGACTTAAATGAAGTTTGTCGTTCAAGAACTGTCCCCGTGTAAAAAACTTTTAGATATTACTGTCCCTGAAGAGGCAGTTAGTAAAGAGATGAAAGAGGTTTATAAACGATTAAATATGCGAGTATCAATCCCTGGCTTTAGAAGGGGGAAGGCGCCTGTCGATGTCTTGCAAAAATTATATAGTGAACAGGCAAAGAGTGAGGCTGTAAAAAAATTAATCCCAGATTATTATAGTTTCGCCCTAAAGGAAACAAATTTATATCCACTTGATGAGCCCTCCGTTGAAGAAATAAATTTTGATGATAATAAGTCTCTTACTTTTAAGGTTGAAGTAGAAGTTAGACCTCAGTTTGATCTTGTTGAATATAGGCATCTAAGACTTGAATACAAGAGACCAGAGGTTACTGACGAGATGGTTGGGACTGCCTTAAGGAATCTCCAGGAGCAGTATGCAGAATTTATATCCGTAGAAGACAGACCAGCAAAAAATGAAGACCTTCTTATTGTAGATTATGAAGGTTTTGTCGATGACAAACCTGTTCCAAGCCTAGCTCAAAATGATGCCCAGTTTCATCTTGGGGTAAATCTATTGTCAGAGGATGTTGAAAGAGAATTAGTAGGGATTAAAAAAGGAGAACAGAGGGATATAGAGATAACTTTATCTGAAAATACTTCTGAAAAAAATTTTGCTGGGAAAAAAGCGGTACTGAAGGTTACTGTAAAAGAAATTAAGGAAAAAAGGCTTACTGAGTTAAACGATGAATTTGCAAAGGATACAGGTGAATGCGATAACCTTGAAGAGCTTACAGCTATACAAAGAGAAAAGATTGATAAAGAGGTTGAAAGGGCAGTAGAGCAAGGCTTAAAACAACAGATCGCTGAGAAGTTGTTGTCCGAAAATAATGTTTGTGTGCCTGATGGCTTATTAAACCGTGGGGTATTAAGTATGGTTGAAGAAAATAAACTTTATAAATCTAATAATCATTATATGAATGAGGAGGAGATGAAGGCAGATTATAAAGGTTACCTTATAAAAAAATACAAGTTATTTTTTATCCTTTCAGAGATTGCCCAAAAAGAAGGCATAGATGTGAGTGAAGATGAAATAAATGAGGAATTAAAGGTAATGGCCTTTAGTGTTGGGGAAGAATCTGATGTATCGAAGGATCGGTTAGAAAGAGAAGACCTACTTAATAAAGTAAGGGTCAATCTTTTAGAAGGTAAAGTGCTTGATTTTTTGCTGAAAGAAGCAGATATAACAATGATGAAGCAGGAATGATTTCATCATTTAAATAAAAGGAGATAATTAAATGCCATTAATACCTATGGTTGTTGAACAAACTAATCGTGGAGAGCGCTCTTATGATATATATTCCAGGCTGTTAAAGGAAAGGATAATTTTCATTGGAGGTGGTATTGACGATGAAGAGGCTAATTTAATAATTGCTCAATTACTTTTTTTAGAGTCAGAGGATCCAGAAAAAGATATCCATTTATATGTAAATAGCCCAGGTGGTGTTGTGACATCGGGGATGGCTATTTATGATACGATGCAATATTTAAAACCTGATGTTTCTACAATATGTATTGGTCAGGCTGCAAGTATGGGGGCTTTATTGCTTGCAGCAGGTGAAAAAGGAAAAAGGTACTCCCTGCCTCACGCTAGAATATTGATTCATCAGCCGTTAGGGGGCTTTCAAGGTCAAGCTTCAGATGTAGATATTCATGCTAAAGAAATTTTGAGGATGAGGGAAGAATTGAATAAAATACTTGTTGGCCATACTGGTCAGTCTTACGATAAGATTCAGAAAGACACTGAGAGGGACTATTTTATGTCTCCCCAACAGGCTAAGGAGTATGGTCTAATTGACGAGGTGATTGTGAAAAGATAGGAGACTAAATGGCTAAGAAAAGATTTATCGGTAGATTGCAATGTTCTTTTTGTGGAAAGCCACAAGAAGAGATAAAAAAGTTAATTGCTGGCCCTAGTGTCTATATTTGTAATGAATGCGTAGAACTCTGTAACAATATTATTAATGAAGAACAGCATGAGGAATTAAAACGAGAGATAAAAAAAATTGTTAGACCAATAGAGTTAAAGGAAAATTTAGATACTTATATAATAGGACAAGAAAAAGCTAAAAAATTATTATCCGTGGCGGTATATAATCATTATAAACGTATTGCTAATAATATAGCCATCAAGGAAAATAGTGATGTGGAGTTACAAAAAAGTAATATTCTATTGATCGGACCAACTGGTTCTGGAAAGACATTATTAGCCCAGACTTTAGCTAAGTATTTAAACGTTCCTTTTGCTATTGCCGATGCTACAACCCTTACTGAGGCAGGATATGTTGGAGAAGATGTGGAGATTATTATCTTAAAGTTGTTGCAGGCGGCTGATTACGATGTGGAAAAGGCAGAAAAAGGGATTGTTTATATTGATGAGATTGATAAAATAAGTCGGAAAACGGATAGCCCTTCAATAACACGGGATGTGTCAGGCGAAGGTGTTCAACAAGCCCTTTTAAAGCTTATAGAAGGAACTGTTGCTAATGTCCCTCCTCAGGGAGGGCGTAAACATCCACAGCAAGAATATATTCAAGTAAATACTACAAATATTTTATTTATATGTGGGGGAGCTTTTAATGGTTTAGAAAAGATTATAGAACAACGTATCGGGAAAAAAAATTTAGGTTTTGGAGCTGAGATAAAGAGTAGGAAGGAAATAAATATAGGGGATATCCTGACTAAAATTCAGCCTGAAGATCTTCTTAATTATGGACTTATTCCCGAATTTATTGGTCGATTACCTGTTGTCGCTACCCTCCATGATTTAGATGAAGCTGCTCTAGTAAAGATATTAAAAGAGCCGAAGAATGCAATTGTAAAGCAATATCAAAAGATTTTTGAACTTGATAAGGTCAAATTACGTTTTACTGAAGATGCACTTATTGCCATTGCGCAAGATGCTATAAAGAGAGGAACCGGGGCGCGAGGCTTAAGGTCGGTTTTAGAAGAAGTAATGCTTGAGATTATGTATGATTTACCATCTCGGATAGATATAAAAGAATGTGTAATTACCAAAGAAGTTATTGCGTATAGAGAGAATCCTATCATTTTATATGAGAAGGCCAGTTAACGGTCATTTGTAACAGATATAAAGTAGCTTTTTTACTTTATATCTGTTACAAATGACCAAAGACACAAAAACACGAAGAAAAAATAAAAAAAATCAAACAGTAAACGCAATCATTTGTGGCTTCGTGTGAAAATGATTTATTAAATAGACATCTTTCCAAAATAATCTTGCAGGGTGTAAGAAGACAAAAATCTTTGCTTCGTTTGTTGAAGTAGTCTTTTTGAATTTTCTAAGCTTGCTTCCCTAAATTGCCTAACTCGCTTCGCTCAAACAGAGGCAATTTTACGGTAATCTGTGCTAAGAAAATTTACAAAAAGCCTACTAAATAACTCACTCCAGCAAAATTTTTGTCTTCTCTTGCCCTAGAAAATAGAGTATTTATTTTGGAAAGATGTCTAATGGATATAGCTGATTGGGTTGCAAAATCAGAACGATTACCATTTATAAATTTTATACCTAATTAAAACTACAAAAAAACCTTAACAGGAAGCGCCTCTTATGATTATCCTTCACCTCGGAATATTTAATAATCAGCCCCTACTCTGGGGAGAAACGCCCATTGCCCCTGAATCTACCGCTCTTCCCAAACAGACAAAAACTAAAAAAAAAATTTCATCGAAGCCATCTAATATCTTAGATAATCTCCCTCCTCTCCCCTACGACGCAAAGGCTGACCAAATACTAGTATCCCTAAAAGAGGCGGGGATTGATCTGGATTTTAATCAAAGACAAGCTAAAAAGTTAATCCTGTGGTTACCTACAATAGGTGAAACACCCCTTGCCTCAAACCCTCTGATTGCTGAGCCCTCACTCTCCATTAAAGAAACAGCCTTAAAACCCTGGACAGTTACAGTATTTCATTTATCTATCTCACAGATTATTGAGGTTCTCTGTGGTTGTGTTGATAAACAGACCTTAGCACCTGGGGTAGTTATTGGAAGAGATCTAAATTTTTGGACAAAGGCCATGCGTTTTGCTGGTGCTTTAGTTACGAGGCAACAATTTCTTCCTGGTATAATCCAGGAAGCTGCTAAATACAGGGCTGTCTGGAAACCTGTGCTAACTAATAAAGAAAAAGTGGGCGTGGCAAAAATGGCTCAGGCTATGCCAGCAGTTACCAGGGCATTTAGCCAGGAGGCTTCTGTCCCTCCTCAAGCAGCAGGTATATCTATACTCTCAGGATTTGTTGATACCCTTGTTGATCACCTTGTTCGATCTTCTTTGCCAAATAAATATATTTTTAGTAATAAGAAGTCCTCTCATTTCGATAGCATCCATGACCAGTGGTTATTTGCCCTCCATACTCGTGATGAAATAAACGACACGTACCTGGTAGATACCCCTCAGAAGTTAGCTCTGTTTAAAGAACAGGTTAATGATTGGCAGAGACCAATAGCTATCACAACAATGGCACCGTTCCGACTCTGCTTCCGTCTTGAAGAACCAAAAGAAGAGACAGTGGAATGGTATGTACGTTACCTCCTTCAGGCCAGCAATGATCCGAGTTTACTCATCCCTGCTGAGGATGCCTGGAAAGAGAAAAAAGGTAAGCTATCGATTTTAAAGAATTATAAATTTAATGCCAGAGAATATCTCCTGCTAACCCTGGGTCAGGCCTCTGGAATTTCTCCAGATATTGAAACCAGTCTTAAGACATCCACCCCAGCGGGTTATAAACTAGATTCAACCTGTGCCCATGGATTTCTCACTGAAAAGGCAATCATGTTAGAGCAGGCAGGTTTTGGGGTTATGCTACCAGCCTGGTGGACGCGTAAAGGGACAAAACTCCATCTAACTGCCAGGGCAAATGTAACTAGTCCAAAGCTTAAAGGTGGAGGTGGACTTTCACTTAATGAATTAATCAGCTTTGATTGGGAGATTGCCCTTGGCGAGGAAAGGCTCACCTTAAAAGAGCTGGAGACTCTTGCTAAGCTGAAGGTTCCTTTGGTTAAGGTACGTGGACAATGGGTACAGATCAAGGCTGAAGAAATACAGGCTGCCCTTGATTTCTGGAAGAAAAAGGCTAATGGTAAAGGGACAGTTCGTGATATAGTTCAGATGGCCATTGGAGCAAAAAGGCCACGAGAGACTATTGACTTTGCAGGGGTTACAGCTACAGGCTGGGTTGCTGATCTCCTTGCTCAACTTGAGGGACGAGCAAATTTTGAAGAGCTTTCTTTACCTCATGGATTTAATGGAGAACTGCGACCGTACCAATCCCGTGGCTTCTCCTGGCTATCCTTTCTGCATCGATGGGGATTAGGGGCATGTTTAGCAGATGATATGGGTTTAGGAAAGACTATTCAGACCTTAGCTCTTATCCAGCGTGATTGGCAGGCTAATCCTAAAGAGAGGCGACCAGTCTTGTTGATCTGCCCTACCTCAGTAGTTGGCAATTGGCAGAAAGAGGCCAGCCGTTTTACACCTGACCTTCCAGTTATGGTGCATCATGGTCTAACCAGGGCTAAAGGTGAAACCTTTAAAAAGGAGACAAAAAAAAAGGCAATTGTTATCTCAAGTTACGCCTTACTTCATCGAGACTTTGAGATATTAAAAGATGTTTTCTGGACTGGTGTAATCCTGGATGAGGCCCAAAATATCAAGAATCCGGAGACCAAACAGGCCAAGGCTGCTCGATCTCTTGGTCAGGGAAATAATGGCTCTTCACCTTATAAACTTGCCCTTACAGGTACACCTGTAGAGAATAATGTTGGCGATCTCTGGTCAATTATGGAATTTTTAAACCCAGGTTTTCTTGGACAGCAAGCTGAGTTTAAAAGGAGGTTCTTTATCCCTATCCAGACCAATCGCGATCCTGAGGTAATGAAGGACTTAAAGAAGGTAACAGGTCCGTTTATCCTGCGCCGTCTTAAAACTGACAAGACCATTATTAAGGATCTCCCTGAGAAAATGGAAATGAAGGTCTTTTGTAATCTGACCAAAGAACAGGCATCACTCTATACAGCAGTAGTAAAAGAAGCCTCTCCTGAGCTGGATTCAGCAGAGGGGATTCAACGTAAAGGGGTAGTCCTGGCAACCCTGATGAAACTCAAACAGGTCTGTAATCACCCAGCTCAATTCCTGGGGGATAATTCTGAGATACCTAAACGTTCTGGAAAACTAGCTCGTTTGACGGAGATGCTGGAAGAGGTAATTGAAATAGATGATCGAGCCCTGATCTTTTCCCAATTCTTTGAGATGGGGGGTATTTTAAAGCGACATTTGCAAGAGACATTTGGTCAGGAGGTGCTTTTTCTGCATGGTGGTGTGCCTAAGAAGCAGAGGGATCAGATGGTTGAACGTTTTCAAGCTGAAGAAAAAGGACCATCTGTTTTTATCTTGTCACTCAAGGCAGGAGGCACTGGCCTGAATCTAACCAAGGCCAATCACGTTTTCCACTTTGACCGCTGGTGGAATCCTGCAGTAGAGAATCAGGCCACTGACAGGGCATTTCGTATTGGACAGACCAAGAATGTCCAGGTGCACAAATTCTTGTGTGTTGGGACATTAGAAGAAAGGATTGATGAGATGATTGAACGAAAGAAAGATGTTGCCCAAAATGTAGTTGGGACAGGAGAAGGTTGGTTAACCGAACTCTCGACCAAGGAGCTTAAAGAACTCTTTACACTGAGAAAAGAGGCGGTAGGGGAATAAAAGATAGAAGTCAAGAAGTCGAGAGGACTAGAAAAAGATAAAGAATAATAAAGGAGGCAGTGTTATGTCTTACGGATGGTATTATGAAAGGTATCAGCCTTCGCGACCAAAGGAGGCAAAGGGTGGAATAAAGGCCCAATCTAAAAAGGGCTCATTTGGGACAAGTTGGTGGGCAAAGCGGTGGATTGCTGTCTTAGAGAGTTTTAATATCGGGGCTAGATTAGGTAGAGGGAGGTCTTATGCCCGTAAAGGCCAGGTGCTTTCTATCGATATTGAAAAAGGTTTGACCACGGCTAAGGTACAGGGTTCTCAATCTAGACCATATTCCATAACCATTAAGACTAAGGTACTAATACCTTCTGATTGGGAAAAGTTGGCTAAAGAGGTTTCACATCAGGCTATCTTTGCAGCCAAACTTTTAGCAGGAGAGATGCCTCAAGATATTGAAGAGGTCTTTAAAAAAGTAGGGTTGTCCCTTTTTCCAGAAAGAGGGAATGATCTGATGACTAATTGTTCTTGTCCAGATTCATCAAACCCTTGTAAGCATATTGCAGCAGCCTATTATTTGCTGGGTGAAGAATTTGACCGAGATCCTTTTCTTATCTTTAAATTACGAGGGATGAGCAAAGAAGAGCTGGTTGAACTTTTAGGCCATGATGTCCAAGAGGAGAAAGAAGTAGGGCAAGTATCCGGTCAGGAGCAAACAGATATCCTTCAGGAAGAGCCGTTGCCTTCTGATAGCTCCAGTTTTTGGGAAGGAGGTAGTATGTCTGATAATATGTATGGTGATGTCCATATTCCGACTGTTTCGGCAGTCTTACTAAAAAGGCTTGGGCATTTTCCCTTTTGGAGGGGCGAGAAAAGTTTTATCGAAGCCTTTGAGCCAACTTATGTTGAGGCCTCACAGAGTGGTTTAAAGTTGATGATGAACTAAGCTGGTTCCTCAGCTTTTTGTTTTACAAAATATCCTAGAATATGATCGAATTGAAAGTAGTTAGATACTAAATCAGGATAACTTATTAGACATCTTTCCAAATTAATCTTGCAGGGCGTAGGAAGACAAAAATCTTTCGACCTATACGGTTAAATTTAGGTCTTAATTTTTTTATCCCGTAGGGATTATCTGAAAATAGCCCAGCAATTTATTGCTGGGCTATTTTCAATTGTCCATTCGGGACAGTTTAGTTTAACCGTACAGGTCGAAAAATTTGTACCCAAAATGTGATTGCCTTTTTTATTTTTTATTCATACGTCAGCACTACAATAGCGTGTATTCCCTTGACATTTTTCCACCTTAATGTATACTTAATTTTGTACACATTAAATGAGGTTCTTATTATGAAAGTCTCTATTAAAGAATTAAGACGTTCTACAAAAGAGGTTATAGACGCTGTTGATCTTGGCGATACTGTTTTAATAACTTACTAGAGGTAAGGCCAAGGCGAAGATTGTTTCTCTCAAGGATAAACAATCTAAAGAAATAAAAGATAATCTCTTTGGCATATGGAAAGACAAGAAGGATATTAAATCGGTAGAAGAATATATAGATACTGTCAGGAAAAGACGTTAATATATGTTAGTCGATACTGACATTCTTATCTGGTACATGCGTGGAAATATTAGGGCTAAAGAGGCGCTTGATGAGCTAGGATCATTTTCCATAAGCGCTGTAGTTTATATGGAGATAGTTCAGGGAATAAGAGATAAAAAAGAATTAAAAGAGTTAAAACTTTTTATGAAAAACAGAGTTGTCAAGTGTATTCCGTTGGATACAGAAATCACCTCAAGAGCAATCTTTTTTATGGAAAAATATTCCTTAAGTGATGGGCTACGTTTAGCAGATGCCTTGATAGCTTCGACAGTAGATATTCTTGGGGAAACACTTTTTACTGCAAATATTTCACACTACCGTAAAATTTTACGGCTTCAATTGAAAAAGTTTCCGTCTGCTTAAACTAGCAGACGGAAAGCTGCACTAAGAAAATTTACAAAAAGCCTACTAAATACTCGCTCAGCAAAATTTGGAGGTACATCTATCTTAACAAAAAACCAAAATTAGAATTGCTGGGTATCCAAAATTTTCCCTTGAATTAATAATAAGATAGTAATATAATTGTTTATATAAAATATTCTTGGTAAATACCAAAACATAGTAGTTATTTCTTATCAGTAATCCTATCGTAGATATATCCAACTCTCCTCTAGTAGAACCGATTTTTCAACTTGGTTTTATCTAACCACTTGATCTATTTAAGTAGCTAAAAATCATAACAATTTATTATTTTAAAAAAAATCAGGACCACCCTTTCAAAGGGTGGTATGATTAGGCCCCCTTACTAGCAACGCCTAAAGGCGTGGTTTCATAAGCAATTAGTATTTCCCAGAAACGATTTCTTTCGTTAAAATTAGTTCGACCCCTCCAGGGACGAAACTCTTATATAATTCCCTTCCGTGGGTTGTTAACCCACGGCTACTAACATTAATCCCTTTCAGGGAAAGGTACAACGTGCCAGTCAAATCAAATAACACAAAATATCAAAACAGGACTTTTATATCATGGGCATCGGTACTACCTATTCCGTTCTCCCACGCATAGTGTGGGGCTTAATATAGAGTTAGCCATTTTTCTAAGGATAACACTTGCAATAGCTATAAAATAAAAAAGCTATTTTATAGCTATTGCAAGTCAGGAGGATTATTTGTGAATGGTAATTATAATATTTGTCTAAGTTCAATTGATGAACTCCTTGAACGAGACAAACAGCGTGAAATAGATGGATTTCCCCGAAAGATCAGGGTAGGTCGTTTAATTAAGCCTGGCAAGGGAAAAGATGGCAAGATAGTTATTGTCCCTACTACAATTGAGGAAAAATTTATCCATGATAATTCATTTAAAGAAGAGAGCCCATTAGGTGGATCAGGGGAAGGTGAGGAGGGGGAGGTTGTTGGAGAAGAACCTGTTCGCTCTCCGGATGTATCTGGTAAGGGGAACCAGGGAGGACAAGGCCAGGATGGACATCATGAATTAGAATCAAGCGCTTATGACCTGGGAAAGATTCTGACCGAAAAGTTCGAGCTTCCTAATCTAAAAGATAAAGGGAAAAAGCGATCTTTAACTCGTTATACCTATGACCTTACTGATAAACATCGAGGTTTTGGTCAGATATTAGATAAAAAGGCGACTCTACGAAAGATTGTCGAGACTAATATTAATCTTGATAATATACCAGATAAAGATAATATTGACACAAATAAGTTCATTGTCTCACCCAGGGATATGGTTTATAGGATATTATCGCCGGAGAAGGATTATGAATCACAGGCCATTGTCTTTTTTTTGAGGGATTATTCTGGTTCTATGGCTGGAAAAAACACTGAATTAGTGGTGAGTCAACATGTCTTAATCTATAGTTGGCTTTTATACCAATATGCAAAACAGGTAGAGTCACGTTTTATTCTTCATGATACAGAGGCCATTGAGGTACCTGATTTTTATACCTACTATAACTCAAAGGTCTCTGGTGGAACTCAGGTTGCTTCAGCCTTTAAGTTAGTTAATGAGATAGTTGACAAGGAAAATCTTATTCAAGATTATAATATCTATATTTTTCATGGAACAGATGGAGACGATTGGGATACTGGAGGGAAAAAGGCTATCCCTGAGTTGAAAAAAATCTTGAATTATGCAAATAGGGTAGGTGTTACTATTGCTAGTCATGTAGATGATTCTGGAGATAAGAGTGAAGTTGAAAGGTATTTAAGATCGTCCAAATTGTTGGATGAAAAACGTAATTTAATAAGGCTTGATATCATCAGGGAAGATTCTGATGAGGGCCGATTAATCGAAGGGATTAAGAAACTTATATCATAAAAGTTCGAAGTGTCTAAAGTCTAGGTAGAAAAGCTCGTTTTGTTTATTTAATTGAGCGGGTAGTTCTAAAAAATTTAAATTAAAAAGTAGTTCTTCTTTTAATTTTAGGCACTTTAACTCACTTTAGACACTTCGAATTTAAAAGGTAATTCGCTGGAAAATGTTACTCTATGCTCTGTAAAGCAAATTTGGTAACGGATGGAAGACTATGGAACTAATAGATCAACATACAAAAAAGATTATGGAAGGATGCAAGGAAAGGGCTCGAAAGGCGGGTTTATGCTTTGGAGACGAGACACTGGAGTATATTGTAACCAATAGGGATTTACTAGAGTTATCCCCTAAGCTAATGATTCCAACCTTATACGATTACTGGGTTCATGATGTAGAGGTACTAAGAGAAAAGGGTATGTATGAACTTTATCCGAATAACCCTTATGAGACGGTAATTAATACCCGTCCTGCTATCTCCTTTTATAATGACAATAACCCAGACTGGTTAAATGTAATGATATTCTATCATGTCTTAGCCCATATTGACTTCTTTCAAAATAACCTTTTTTTCACTCATACCTGGGATTATGACTTTACTGGCCAGGCTTTATCTGATAAGAGGATGATTGCAAAATTTAGGGCTGAGAAGGGTAGATGGGTTGATTATGTGGTTGAATTTGCCCGGGGGATAGATAACCTCGTGGGGTATCATCATGAGCTTTCAGGCGCTGGTGATTTTCCTAACTCGACCCATTCGAAGATCCTGGATTTTTATTTTGATGTATTTCTGCAATCAATAAAGAAGGTCAAGACTAATAAATATATAAAAGAGATTGAGCATTATAATGAATGTGTTAATAAGTATGGCAACCTGGGGGAGCAATCCTTTTTTTCAAATGTAAATAGTAAGTATCCTGAATTTGAGG
>JAZDLJ010000207.1:0-2269 GCA_043802115.1 bacterium
GAGGAAAAACAAAAAAACCTTAAAAACTTTGTGCCTATGTGCCTCAGTGCCTTTGTGCCTTAACCTACTGATCTTTAACTAACCTAACAGGTCTTACCTAGGCTAATAGTTACCAAGAAAAACCTAAGTTGGAGTAGTATAGTTACAAAATTAACCTACATTATTTTAGAAAAACCTAAGTTGGAGTAGGTATAGTTATGGAGACTCATGGAACATAAGGGATTATTAAATGAACAGTGTAAAGGTAAGGTTTATCTTGTAGGTGCAGGACCTGGTGATTATAAACTCATAACCTTACGTGGACTTGAACTAATTCAAATGGCTGACGTTCTGGTATATGATTACTTGGCAAATAAAAAATTTTTAGATTATGCAAGAGAGGATGCTGAAAGGATATATGTAGGAAAGAAAGGTAGTCAGCATACTTTAGAACAAGATGATATTAATCAGTTAATAATTAAAAAGGCACGCGAGGGAAAGATTGTTATCCGGTTAAAAGGTGGAGATCCCTTTGTATTTGGCCGAGGAGCAGAGGAGGCTCAAGACCTGATCGCTGAAGGGATAGAGTTTGAGGTAGTCCCAGGAGTAACTTCAGCAATAGCTGCACCTGCCTATGCTGGTATTCCACTTACCCATCGTGATTATAGCCCCACTGCTACCTTTATTACTGGTCATGAAGGTGTTGACAAAAAAGGCCCTGAGATAAATTGGGCAGGTATCTCGAAAGGTGTCGGTACCTTAGTTTTTTTAATGGGAGTGGCTAATTTGCCAAACATTGTTAATAACTTACTTGAGCATGGACGGGATGCTCAAACACCAGTTGCCTTGGTCCGATGGGGGACAAGACCTGAACAGGAAACTATTACTGGGAAACTGGAAGATATAGTCGCAAAGGTAAAAGAGGCTGGCTTTAAATCACCGGCTGTTATTATTGTAGGAGAGGTTGTTAAACTAAGAGATACCTTAAATTGGTTCGAGAGAAAGCCTTTATTTGGGAAAAAGATTGTAGTTACGCGGGCTCGGGAGCAGGCTAGTATCCTAAGTGAATTACTTTATGAATATGGAGCTGATGCAATTGAGTTCCCAACAATTAAGATTATCCCAACAGAGGATTGGTCTGAATTAGATGAGAGTATTAGATCTATTGAAAGATTTAATTGGTTGATCTTTACCAGTGTTAATGGTGTTAAGTATTTTTTTGATCGTTTGTTTGAATTGAAAAAGGATAGTCGTGATCTAAAAGGGGTTAAAATATGTACTATAGGCCCGGCTACAAAGGAGAAGGTTGAGGCATATGGATTAAGAGTTGATTGCCTACCTTCAGAATATAGAGCAGAAGCGGTGATTGATCTTCTTGGTAAATTATCCTTGAAAGATCAAAAAATACTCATTCTACGGGCTGAGGTGGCTCGTGAGATATTACCTGAGAAGTTGACAGAATTAGGTGCAGAAGTAACCTTAGTTAAGGTTTATAAAACTATCCAGGCTGATGGTGATGTAGGATATATAAAAGAACTACTTGATGACAATAAAATAGATGTCATTACCTTTACTAGTTCCTCAACAGTCAAGAATTTTGTTGAGATGTTCAAGGATGAAGCGGGAGGTGTACTTGAATTGTTAAAGGGGGTGTATATTGCAAGTATAGGCCCTATAACAGATACAACCGTAAAGGAGTTCGGCCTTGAATCAACTATTATACCAAAAGATTATACTATCCCTGCCTTAGTGAGAGCAATTGTGGAATATTCTACCCATCATATTTAATCACTGGAAATTTTACAAATTGTACCCCTTCAGCCTTTAATTCTTTTTCCTCTTCAGTCGTAGTAGTCCCCCTAATATTCTTTTTTTCAATTTCACCATAGTGAATTTTTCGAGCCTCGTCAGCAAATTTTTCCCCAACATCATCAAAATTTTTAACAACATAATCCTTTAGTTGCTGATATCGCTTAAGATATTCTATTGTAGTACTATCACATAAGGCTTGTTTAGTTTTATCCGGGGTCTCAGCTATGTTTTCAGTAGTAGTAGCAGGTACAAGTTCATTAGATATACCTTTAGCCTTTATCGTCCTCCCCCTTAATAATCGTTTTATCCTATTACTATTACAAATAGCACAATTTATAAGACCACTTTTTTCTTGATTTTCATAACTTGTACTATCTTTAAACCATCCTTCAAATTCATGGCCATTTTCACAGATTAGATCATAGACAATCATTTATTAAACCCCCTGCTATAAAATAAGAAGCTGAGAAGATAAGAG
>JAZDLJ010000225.1:0-7490 GCA_043802115.1 bacterium
CCAACAAGCAGTAATATTATATGGCTAGTCACTAACTCGAATCAAAATAGTGGGAACCTTTATCGATGTGAAATTGAAGGAGAAAATGAGGATTGGGAAAATAAAACAATATTTCCCCCATCTCCCCTCCCCAATTATACAATTTTGGCAGCTTTACCAAGCATGACTCTTACAGGAAGTAGTGATGGGAAAATTTTGGGATATGTTTATTTTGATGATTTGGGATATTGTCCAATACCAATGCCGAATTCGCCTGTGGCTGGTATAAAGGACATATTATTTTCTTCTGATTTTAACAATATATATGCGGTGGGTTTTTACTCTATTGATTGGACTATGAATAAATTTATGTGGAGTTTTGATCATAGTAATAACTTAGCAATAATGTCATCAGTTGATAATCAATTTTCAACCATTACCATTCATCCAATAAATAGCAAGATAGTTTTTGGAGGAGAATTTTATAAAGGGGTTTTTAAAGGGGAGCTAAATCAAAATAATGAAGGCAATTGGACTTGGGAATCTATTAGTAAAGGTATAAATGCAGTTAAAATTTATGATATTGATATCCGCATTGATTCACAAAAGAAGAAACATTTTTTAGTTGCAACGATGATGGGGGTATATGAAAAAGAAGATATCAATAACGAAAAAGAAGAATGGAAATTGACCCCAAAGGAAGGCTTTCCTTTAACAAAAGCTTGTTCTGTTCGATTTCATCCAAAAGATAATCAGACTTATTATGCTGGTTCAGAGATGAAATTATTTACGACAAGAGATGGCGGAGCAACATGGGCTCCTAATAATGATACTAAGGAGACAGAACCAATACTAAAGGGAAAGTATGTTAGTGATATTGCCTTTGATCCCAGGACTATTGATGATGCTGCCACGACTACTTTATTTATAGCCACTGTAGCTGATGGAAAGCTGGATTACAGAAAGGCAAACTATGGAGGGATTTATAAGAGTGAAGATGGCGGAAGTACTTTAACCCTTGTTTTAGATAATATCAAAAAAGTAGATTGTTGTAAATATGATTTTAATGCAATAGCTGTTGATCCTGAGGGGAGCATCTTTGCTGGGGGCGGTAATTTTTATGCCCCAGAGGCTACTGGCGGACTCTGGAAAAGTTCTGATAATGGAGCTACTTGGGAGATGACATCTCTTTCCTCTGTGGTCGTTAATGCCTTGCTTATTGATCCAAGGGATCCTGATATTATGTATGCTGGCTGCGGATACTGGGAGGGTACAAATAATCCCATTTATAAAAGTATAGATGGAGGCAATACCTGGGAACTCTCTTCTAATGGCATTCCTGCTCAATCTCATAATGCAGTAACTGACCTCAAATTTCACCGTGAAAATAAAAATAAGATTTACGCCAGTACCCTTGAGGCTGGTATTTTTGTCTCATCTAATCAGGGAGAAACCTGGAGTTGTTTCCATCTGCCTGAATATGATGTTTTTTGTCTAGGAATCGGTTCTGTTTATCTTGGTACTCAGGCAGGGTTATATGAGTGCACTGCTAAGATTAGAGGAAAGGTATCATTGGGTGGCGATGGTTCCGCGGTCAGCGGCGCTGAGGTCTTTACAACTATTTTTGGCCTGAAAAGGACGTCTACCAGTGATATTAATGGGGATTACCAACTCCCACCTCTTCCATATGGGGTGTATGATCTTACAGCAATTAAAGATATATATCAGGGTAGGACTATAGTTGATCTTAATGAGGATAGTGTGGCTGAAAATTATGTTAATGCAAATTTTTCTCTAACACCTGTTGATGGCTCTCAAACTAGCACACCTGTTGATGGCTCTCAAACTAGCACACCTGTTGATGGTTCTCAAACTACCGATACAACAACAACTGGTGGAGGTGGAGGCGGAGGAAATAGTGGTGGTGGTGGCGGTTGCTTTATTAGTTCTCTCCAATAAAATTTTTGTTTTCTCTTCTAGTATAAATATGGTGTTTATTTTGAAATAATGTCTATTAAGAAAAAAAGATAAAATAGATCTTTACAGGGATAAAAATTTTACAATTCTTAATACAGATTTATTGTTAATTGGGACATATGGAAAAAAAGATATTATTCATTGGCTATTCATATTCAAAGGTTTGTTTATTAACCATATTAATTCTAACAGGTATTTTAGGCCATTGTTATAAAAAAAGTTATGCCCAGACAACACTCTTTAGTTCATTAGGAAGTAGTAGCACAATTCCTGGATCCACGGTTAATCCTTTTGGGCAATATACTACTCTTGCATCTTCCTTTCAATATCCCTGGGATTATACGGGTTCTTTTTTTTCTAATCAAAATAGTCTATTCCCTAGTAATTTATTTACAACAAACTTTACAAATCCAACGCTTACTTTCCCTAGTTCGTTATATTCTTCCTCTAATTATCTATTAAATCCAGGATATTTGACAGGAGCATCTAATTATTCTGGATATATTGATACCCAGGGTTTATATAGTAATGTATATACAACAACTCCTATAAATTTAACATCTTTTCCTAATCAATCAATTTCCTTTCAAGACCCTTCACAATGGTATTCAGCAGGATTTGGAACATCTAGTTATCCATATACCTCATCTTTCCCTGGTCAATCCTCTTCCCTTGCTAGTATTTTTCAGCAAAATCAAGATCCTTCAGCATGCTATTCAACAGGATTAGGAACGTCTAGTTATCCCTATACCTCATCAGTTAATCTTTTTTCTCCTGATATTATAACAAGTCTTACAAATTTAACATCTTCTTCCATCTCTAGTTTTACTAATCCAGCTACCAACTACCAAAACTCCTCACCAGGGTATTTAACAGGATTAGGGGTATCTAATTATTTCAGCTATCCTTACACTCAGACTGAAACGCCTAGTTCTTCTTCTCCTCAGGAGGATTTAACTGCAGAGGATTATTATTGCCAAGCGATGGATTATTATTATAATAATAATCCATCTTATGAGTTAGCTTTTGATGCCTTTGATAAAGCGATTGAAAAAAAACAGGATTATATTGATGCGTATTTTTATAGAGGATGTGCTCATTATGAGTATGGTGATTATAACAAGGCTCTTGCAGATTATCAAAAGGTCATTGTGTTAGGCAAGGAACAAGGAATGGGTGAAAATCCTTTTTATGTGTATTATTGGTTGGAAAAGGCTTATTATAAGAAGGGTGATTATGATAGAACTATTGAAATCTTTGAAATTATTAAAAAGATGCTTCAAAATAGACTTAATCTTTCTGATGGCGCTGATCTTTCTGAAGCTATTGATGAAAAGATTCCTGGAGAGTGCTTTGAGCTTTCTGACGTTTATTCTTTCTTGGGCAAGGCTTATTTAATGAAACAGGAATATGCCCTGGCCATTACTGCCATTACTAAGGCTCTTTACCTATTCCCTTCTTCTCCAGATTATATTTATAGAGGATTAGTTTATTATGCTATTTCTAATGGTAATCCTGAAGCAGCTAGTTTAGCTATTGAGGATTTTACCACAGCTATTCAAAGAGGAGAAGAGAATGGAACTCAATATTTTCCTAAGGCCTATCTTTTTAGGGCAGGGGTTTATTACGAACAGGGGAATTATACTGCTGCTAATAATGACTATGATACGTTCATTAGGTTGAATATTGGAGATTCCGATGTATATTCTATCAATTATATCAATGACTTTATGGGGAGAAATATACCTGAATTCATTAAGTTAAATTCAGATCTAGCAGCGTCTCTGGCTGAGGCCTATTTCAAGCAGGGGAGGGGAGATTATTTTAAGGGCGATTATAAAAATGCTATTAAAAAATTTGAGATAGCCAGAACTTTATGTTCAGAATCAGAAAATAGGCTCAGGGGGTATATTAGTAACAATATTCAACGGGCTACATATTGCTTAAATAATGGACCGGTAGCCAGAATACCCAAACTGATGCCAATACCTAATGAGAGATTGATTGTAATCCCTGATTTTTATTTAGAAGAGTCAATACATGAGACTTTAATGCAGAAGATAGGGAAACCCATTAGCTACCCTCTTACAGATAATGACAAATTCGCGTTAGCATCCTTAACATCCTTAACAACCGTATCTTTTTGCATTTCCAATCTTAGCGGTCTTGAGAAGTTTCCCAATCTCGAAGAGTTGAACCTTAGGGACAATAATATAAAAGATCTAAGCCCATTGAAAGGTCTAGCTAATCTAAAAAGATTAGATCTCTCTAAAAATTGGATAAGTGATTTAAGTCTTTTGGAAGGTGCTAAATGGCCTAAGCTCACCTATCTTTCTCTTGCTTACAACCAGATAAACAAGCTTACCTATTTGGATAAAATCACTAGTCTTAAGAGCCTCTTACTTCATCATAATCGGCTGGAAGATAAAAAAGGAGATGAGCCTGTTTTATCTCCTTTAAAGCTGTTAGGCGATCTTGAAACACTCTCTCTCTTTGAAAATCAGATAAGTGAGATTAGTCCCTTAAAAGGGCTTTTGAGACTTATCAGACTTTATGCCCATGTTAATAAGATAAGTGATTTAAACGCTTTTAATGACACTTCGGAGCTTAAATTTTTAAACCTCAAATACCTTTACCTTAATAATAATCTGATAATTGATCCAACGCCTTTGTTGAATTTGTTAAATATTACGGATCCTTATAGAAACCCTATGCTTAGTAGATTGGCTCTTTCTAATAATCCAATAGCTATAAATACATTAAATACCCTGAAAGAACGGTTTAAAGATCGTTTGGTTTATTATAGTAGCTCTTCTAGCTCTTCTAACTTTTCTAATAAGTTGAGAAAGAGAACGAATGAGGTAAACCCGGATCAGGAGGATCAGGGGATTGTCTTTTATGAACGAAACCTTAAATTAATAGAAATGGCTGATCCAGATGGTTATCTCGCACAGCTTGAAGCATATCTTAAAGCTTACCTCTTTGAGGTAACGGGAAGAGAGATTGAGATAAAAAGAAAGAAGCTATCTAATTATGCTGAACCAGGGACATCTTTATACCGCTGGTATAATCTCAGCTTTAGAGGTGATATCGAGCTGGAGTTAGATGATGAACTGGATGAGAAGATCTTAAAAAAAAATAGAGGAATATCAAGAGGAAGCTCCTGGTCTTGAAAGAGTTGAAGAAAATTTTGAAAAATTTCCAACCGATAGCCCTGGTGTAATTAGTCCGACTGATATATATAATGTAATAGATCCGATATCTAATATCTTGCCTTACGATTATTATGCCCTTATCCATGCGTATGAGGCATGGAATAATAAGAGATTTGGAAATCAAAAGGTATGGATCGCTGCTATTGACGGAGGCATAAATGTGGAACATCAGGATTTTAATTTAGCAGATACCTTTGTGCCGCAAGCTTATTGGGAAGATGTCACAAAATTAGATATGAATATTGATAAGATTAAGATGATGCGAGATATTGATGGTCATAATACTGGTATTGCTGGTATTATTGGCGCTCAGCATAATGATATTGGGATACCAGGTATTTGTCCTAACTGTAAGATTTTACCAATAAAAGTTTATGATGATCTCTGTTGTAGCGTTAGTGATGAAATAAATGCAATTTCTTATGCTGCTAAGGTTGCTAGAGAACATGCCAGTGAGGGGATACGGGTTGTTATTAGTATAAGCCAAGGAAATTATAAGTGGAGTCAGGCAGAATTCGAAGCTATAAAAGACGCTTATAAGAATAATTGTATTATAGTTGCCGGTGCTGGTAATGACAGTTCATCAAAAGAATTTTATCCAGCAGCTTATCCTTATTATCGGGATGAGTTTGGAAAAGTAAGAATAGCGATGGATTATGATGGGATTATTCCTGAGGTAATTGCTGTTGCATCAGTTGGGATAAAGGACGGTCAGACTAAATTAGCCTTTGATAGCAGTTATGGCTATTGGGTTGATGTCGTTGCCCCTGGGGTAAATATTATGACCTTAGCTCACGATTCTGATACAGGCACTACCATCAAAAGCGGTACCTCATTTGCTACCCCTTTTGTAAGCGGCTTATTTGGACTGGTTCTTTCAGAGGTTCCAAATTTTTCGGTTAAGGATGCTCCTGGATTGTTACAAGTACCAGGGAGTTGTACAAATATTGATTACCTTGGATATAGAGGAATGGTAGGTGCTGGTCTTATTAATATAGATACTACTTTAAGAAACCTTAATAATTATGTAGGAGGCAAATTCTCACTTCAATATAATCCTTCTCTTTTTGGTCCTGGTCCTGTACCTCGGTGAGGCTTGGGTTTACAGTTACATGATGATAAATCGTTAGAAGATTGCTTTTGTTACTTTGTGTCTTAACAGTTAGTTACAAAATTAACCTATATTGTTTCAGAAAAACCTAATTTGGATGGTATATCCTCTCTTTGTTAATTTAGGCTTAACCGTGGTTATAGCTCCTAACAATTTACCTAATCCAATTTTCTACTTTTAGATCAGGAATATTATTAAAGTGAAGGATGTTACCTGTTATTAAAATTAAGTTATGCTGAATAGCAACAGAGGCAATTCTTAAATCAGGTTCGCTCTTACAAAGCCCTTTTTTCTCTAACCCTGCTTTTATTCTCCCGTAGATCTTTCCACTTTCAATATCAAAAGGTAAAATATTAATGTTTGGAAATACCTTATCATTGAAGGCAGTTAATATTTTTTCTGTAGATGCTGATTTGTGCGCTCCATAATAAATTTCAGAAATGTTTATGGCTGTTGTATATTGTAATTCCTTTGGGATTTTTTTTAGTCGGGACAATAAGTATCTTGAAGGCGTTTTCTTCAAGACATTACTAATTGTGTCAGTATCAAATAAATACATTAAAGATTGACCTTTCTCTCAAAAGTCTCTTTTCGTGCTATATAAATATCTTCTAAAAAAGTATCAAATTCTTCTAAGGTTGCTAAGATGTTCTTCGCCAGGATGAGGCCATCTGGTTTCATTTTTTTGTCTTGTTGGTTTATAAACTCATCAAAAGGTATAATTACTGCGATATTCTTTCCTTTTTTTTTAATAAGAATCTTTTTATGTTTATACTCAACTTCGTTGATAATAGCTGATAATTTTGCTTTCGCTGTTGTAATACTATAAGTATCGTTCATTATAATCACCTCTTTTTTTCGTAATGATTTATTTTAGTATAGTCTATTAGACTATATGTGTCAAGAATTTTATTTGTAGATTTTAGAGCTATTATTTGGCGAATCCATAACAGCAGAAGATTTTAACGATGATGGCGAGACATAATAAGATAGGGGAGAAAATTGCTGAGGGCAAACGGATGTCCTTTTGAAATGCTTGAGTTGTATGAAGGGAAACTTTCACGTACGGTTCTTGAGGGGAATCGGGTCGACAGGCTGTTACGGAATGCAAATTTTAAAAAATGCGCCTTAAAAAAATAAAAAAAATAAAATTAGAGAAAATCTCAAAAAAGGCAATCTGTAACAGCCAGTCGACAGACGCGTGGCCT
>JAZDLJ010000231.1:0-9775 GCA_043802115.1 bacterium
TTCAGGGAAAGGTACAACGTGCCAGTCAAATCAAATAACACAAAATATCAAAACAGGACTTTTATATCATGGGCATCGGTACTACCTATTCCGTTCTCCCACGCATAGCGTGGGGCTTAATATAGAGTTAGAAAAACCTAAGTTGGAGTAGTATATTATCCCTAAGTTAAAATGGAGGATATGTGTTCTTAGCTCGAAAGTATCTTCTTGGAAATCTACTTATAGAACAAAATAAAATTAATGACCTGGACTTACAGAAGGCCCTTAGTTACCAAAAAGAGTATGGTGGAAAGCTAGGGAAGGTACTGGTGGATATGGGGGTACTTTCTGAAGAGGAGATGTGTAAAATTCTAAGTCATCAATTAGGCCTGCCTTTTCTATCTTCGATAGATTTCCCTCAAAGTATAAATTATGATCTTAAATGGTCAACCCCTTATATGCGCCAATATAAATTTTTTCCTTTCGAATTAGTAGAAGGCGTGCTTACTATTGCTATGGCTGACCCGCTTGATCTTTTGACAATTGATGATATCCGTCTCTTTTCCAAGGCAAAGATTAAAATATGTATCAGCACTGAAAGTGATATTATGGAGGCTGTTGAAAAACAATTTGGTGAAGGCTCTACAACCATGGAGAGGATAGTAGGAGATATCGGAGATGACGATGTAGATCTAGCTGAATTGAATGAGGATGCTGACATTGATCATCTGAGAGATATGGCGCATGAAGCGCCGGTAATTAAACTTGTCAATCTAGTAATTGCCAAGGCCATTGATGAAGGAGCGAGTGATATCCATATCGAACCATATGAGGATAAATTAAAGATAAGATATCGTATTGATGGTGTACTTTATGATACAGAATCACCTCCAAAAAAATTCCAGGCTGCGGTTATCTCAAGGATTAAAATTATGGCCGAGATGAATATTGCTGAAAGACGACTACCTCAGGATGGTAGGATTAGAAGTAGAGTGGCTGGAAAGAAGGTTGACCTAAGAGTTTCAACCTTACCTACCCTTCATGGTGAAAGTGTGGTTATGAGGATACTCGATAGAAGTTCGGTCATGATAACCCTGGATGAATTAGGATTTCCTGTTAGCTGTAGAGGCCAATTTGAGGCATTGATCAAAAAACCACACGGGATTATCCTGGTAACAGGCCCAACGGGAAGTGGTAAAACAACTACATTATACGGAGCCCTGGATAAAATTAATACCCCGGATAAAAAGATTATTACAGTCGAAGATCCTGTTGAATACCAATTAAGCGGCATTAATCAGATACAGGTCAAAGCAAAGATTGGTTTAACCTTTTCAAGTGGCTTAAGATCCATTGTTAGACAAGACCCTGATATTATGATGGTTGGAGAAATAAGAGATCTGGAGACCGCTGAAATTGCGATACAGTCAGCTTTAACTGGTCATCTTGTTTTTTCTACCTTGCATACTAATGATGCCCCAGGAGGGATAACCAGATTATTGGATATGGGAGTTGAAAGCTACCTGGCAGCTTCCTGCCTTGAAGGAATCCTTGCCCAGAGATTGGTAAGACATGTTTGTCCTCACTGTAAAAAGCCTTTTAAGCCTGATGCTCGAACTGTTCGATTGATGAATTTAAAAGCAGACGAAGAGATCACGTTCTATAAAGGCGAAGGCTGTCCTGAATGTAAATTTACAGGTTACAAAGGAAGATCAGGGATATTCGAGCTCCTGATTATTACTGAAGAAATTAAGAGCCTGATCTTGAGAAAGGCAACAGCAAGTCAGATAAAGCAGCTTGCAGTCCAAAAGGGAATGGTCAGCCTAAGAGAGGATGGTTGGGCTAAAGTAAAAGCAGGAAAGACCTCGTTGGATGAAGTGCTTAGAGTAACTCAAGAGGAAGGGCTTGACGGGTTGATGGACTGAATGTTTTATACTACTCCAACTTAGGTTTTCCTAAAATAATGCAGGTTAATTTTGTAACTAACTGTTAAGGCACAAAGTAGCAAAAGCACAGAGGAAAAACAAAAAAACCTTAAAAACTTTGTGCCTTTGTGCCTTAACCTACTGATCTTTAACTAACTTAATAGGTCTTACCTAGGCTAATAGTTACCAAGAAAAACCTAAGTTGGAGTAGTATAATATGCCCCTTTACACTTACAAGGCTTCTGACAAATTTGGAAAGGTCATTGATGGGTCGATGGAGGCTAAGGATCAAATCGCCCTTACAGCCAGACTGAGGCAATCAGGCTACTATCCCATAAAGATTTATGAGGGGGATCAATCCAAAGGTTTTTCTCTCTCAACTGAATTTTCCTTCGGATTTTTTTTAAATCGGATAAAAAATAAAGATATTGTTACTCTTACCAATCAACTATCTACTTTACTTAATGCTGGTTTGCCACTTGATAAGAGCCTACGAATTTTATCTGAACTAACAGAGAACCATAAACTAAAGAGTCTGGTTGAAACCGTTCAAAAGGCTGTTCATAGTGGTAGTTCTTTAGCAGATGCCTTAGCTAAGCACCCAAAAGAATTTTCCAAGCTATACGTTAATATGGTTAAGGCAGGTGAGGCAGGCGGAGTCCTTGAATCCGTGATGCAGAGGCTTTCAGATTTTCTGGAAGATAGCCAGAAGTTAAAGGATAGTATCATTTCAGCCTTAATCTATCCAATCTTACTCACCCTTGTTGGGGGTATTGCCGTAATTGTCCTTGTTACCTTTGTTATCCCAAAGTTTGCCTCGATATTTAACGAAATGGGAAAGGCCATGCCTTTATCAACTAAGATGTTGATTAATGGCAGTACTTTTATTGCCTCTTATTGGTGGTTAATACTAGGTGTTGTTATTATTAGTTATTTAGGCATTGATTATTATATAAATACTGAACAAGGGAGATATAAATGGGATGCCTTAAAACTAAAAATCCCTATCGTAAAGACATTAATTCAAAAAATTGAGGTTGCCCGTTTTACAAGGACATTTGGAACACTTATTAAAAGTGGAGTTCCACTGTTACAGGCCCTGGTTATTGTGAGGGAGGTGATTAGCAATAAGATTATTTCTTCTTCACTAGCTGAAGTTCAAAGAGGGATAAAGGAAGGGGATGGGATCGCTATACCATTAAAAAAAGTAGATGTATTTCCTGCCCTGGCAATTCACATGATTACAATTGGGGAGGAAAGTGGACAATTGGACAATATGCTTTTCAAGGTAGCGAATATCTATGATAATGAGGTCGGAAACAGTATCAAACGCTTAATCTCATTTTTAGAACCAGCGATGATTTTATTTATGGGGATCGTTATCGGTGGAATAGTTATGTCACTTATGATGGCGGTCTTTGGATTGACGGAAATAGGATTGTAACTTTTTAAAAGGAGGAATTTGTTATGAACAGAACGATTAAAAAGTTGGGAAGGGTGATTCTCCACTCTCATGAAGGCTTTACCTTGATCGAGATGTTAGTGGTTATCTCTATTATTGGGATGATTGCAGGATTAATTGGGCCAAAAATCTTTAAAGGGTTAAAGAAGGCTGGGAATGAGACGGCCAAGGCTCAGATTAAGCAACTTGAAGCTGCTTTAGGCACATTTCGGCTCGATATAGGACGTTTTCCTACCTCAGAGGAGGGGCTGGATGCCTTATTAACTCAGCCATCAGGTCTTGATAAATGGGATGGATCATATTTCCAAAAAGAGACAATTCCTTTAGACCCCTGGGGCAACGACTACGAATATATTTATCCTGGTGAACATGGAGAATTTGATATAACCTCAAAGGGCCCGGATGGACAGGGTGGTAGCGAAGACGATATTATGAGTTGGAAGTAGTATCAAATGAAGAATTAGGAATAAACGATGAATAATCAAAAAAGTAACCTATTTAAAAAAGAGCGCCCTGTTTTTAGTTTTTTTATTCATCATTTATCATTCATCATTCATCATTCAAAAAAAAAAGGATTTACCCTTATAGAGATAATGGTAGTTATAGCCATTATGGCCTTAATTATGGGGATGGCTATTCGTCCTGTATTTAAGAGTCTCTCTAAGATTAAGGCCAGGACAGCAGTAAAACAATTAGCAGCAACCCTTCGCTATGCCCGAAGTCAGGCAGTTGCTTTTAAAAAGGTCTACCAGGTAGCTGTTAACCTTGAGGAAGAAAGTTATTGGGTTGTAAAGGCAAAAAAAAAGGAAGATACATCAATAGACGATAAAGAAATGGGAACAGCGGAGGAGATACAGGGAGAGGAAGAGGTCAGTCAGGAAAGACAAAAGAAAGAATTTATTGAGATTATAAAATTTCCGGAAGAAATAGAGATAAAGAGCTTTTGGGTAGATAAGGAAAATGAGCTAACTGATGGTATGATCTTCATCTCTTTTTATCCGTTAGGTAATTCAAGTGGGGGGAAGATTATTATAGGAAAGGAAGATAAAGAAACCTATAAAATTGTGATAGATCCAATTGTGGGAAGGGCAAAGATTGGGGATGCAGGGGAAGAGGGCTAAGAGGTGTCAATTACAAAAAAAAACACATCAGGTTTTACCTTACTGGAAGTCATGGTGTCCATGGTCATCATTGGAATGGGCCTGGTAGCAGTGATAGGATTATTTTCGTCTGGATTAAAGTCTGCCAGCCTTTCTCAAGCTTATACCCAGGCAACAATTTTAGCCAGGCATAAGATGGAAGAGATCCTTAGCCAAAAAGAGATTCAACCTGAGACAATGAATGGAGATTTTGAAGATACGGATAGTGAGTATAGATGGGAGGTTGAGATATCTCCTTATGAGTTTAGGGATGAGGCTGAGAAGGAAAAAGGAGAGGAAGAGCCTAGATTTGACAGCCGAATTATTAAGATGTATCAGATCCATACCAAGGTTTCCTGGAAGAGTGGGAAGAAGGATAGGAGTGTTGATCTGGTTACCTTGAAGACGGTGCTGGAAAAGGAGTTGAAGTAGTGACTAATCGAGGTTTTACGCTCTTAGAGGTACTGGTTACTACTACTATTTTGGGGATGCTTATAGCTATATTGGCTGGTGGCTTTTGGATTGGGATTAGATCCTGGGAAAAGGGAGAGGCGGCTGTTGATAGACAACAAAGGCTCAGAGTCGTTCTTGAGTGCATAATTCAGGATATTCGTTCTTACTATCCGTATTCTATAACAGGGACAAATTTACCTAGTGATGAGAAAAAAGACAAAGTAAAGGCATTTATAGGGGAGGATGAGAGGATAACCTTTGTTACGACCTCGTCTGGATTTAATATCGGGAGCACAATAAGCAGTGGAATGCGGGCTGTCTCTTACTATGTTGCTGAGGATAACGAAACCAGGAAAAAAAATTTATATCTGAGAGAGTCACCTATAGTAAGTGAGGATTTTTTTAATGATGAAAAGATCGATGAGGAAGGAAAAATTACCCTGCTATACAATAACATAGAAGAAATTAAATTTGGATATATAATTTATATTAAAGAATTAGATGAAATAATAGTATCTCCTCCAGCAAATGAATGGAAACCTATAGAGGTACGTCCACTTACTGAGGAATATCTATTAGCTGTTACTGTAAAAATAAAGGTCTTGGATGAAAAAGAGGAAAAGGATGAATATAAAAAAAAGAAGCTAGATGAGGAAAGGTATGAAGAATTATCTACAACGGTCATGGTGGGAAGGGAAGAAATTAGTAAGTGATGAACGTGGTGTAGCCCTAATGATGACCCTTTGGATCATGGTTTTTTTGACAGTAATCGCCAGTGAATTTGCTTATTCAATGAAGACAGAGGTAAATATAACTCAAAATTTCAGGGATGGCGTTCAGGCCTATTATTTGGCCAGGGCAGGAATAAATCGGGCTATGGTTGAGCTGATGGTGGATACTAAAAAGTCTCCTCATTATTTAACTCCAGATGGGAAATTGGTATTTGGTAAGGAGGAGACTGATGACGGACAAAAAGAAGCCAAAAAAGTGGCGCCCCCAAGGAAGGGAGAACTAGAAGATGGGACGTTCGAGTATGTGCTTACGGATGAAGAGAGTAAGTTGAATATAAACTTAATGAAGGATGATGCAGGTTATAATACTCACAATGAGAAATTTAAGTACCTCTTTAAAACTGTTTGTGCTGGTCTCGATGAGATGGAAATAAATATTATTGTTGATTCAATAGGTGACTGGATAGATTCAGGTGATAATGATGCCCACAAGCTGAATGGTGTTGAAGAAGATTATTATCAAAGTCTTGAAGTACCCTATCACTGCAAAAATGGTCCATTTGATACTGTTGAGGAATTACAGTTGGTAAAGGGTGTTACAAGGGAGATATATTCAAAGGTTGCTCCATATATTACTGCTCAAAAAGAAACAACCACTATCAACAAAAATACAGCAAGTGAGACAGTCCTTATAGCAAATGAGATGGGAACTTCGTCAGATGAAGAAACGGCCAGGACAGCAGTTGAGGAAATATTAAAAAGTCGGGCAGAGAATGATGGGATTGCCTTAGTGGGAAAGGGATATTCTTCGACCTCTTCCCATTTTACCATCGAAGGGATAGGTAGGATGAAGTTTAGTAATGTTGAACACAAGATCAAGATACTTTATTCAAAAGGAAATATCGACCTCTGGAATGACAATGTGTTTGATATAGAGGAATTGCTAAATAACGATGAACCTGTTGAACAATAAACTAAAAGGGAAAAAGCATGATTAAGTCGTTTAATGTTATAATCGAACGTGATGAGGATGGTTATTATGAATAAATATACTAATTTTTTAGCCATGATTTCAACAGAGTTTCAGAGATATCTAATGGAACACGAGGAGGTTTCAAACACAATTCCCCCTAATGCCCTCGTTATATTTCAGGTAAAAGGGGAGGATAGTTTCAATAAATGGAATAGAAAAATTTCACTAAAGAACAGAGAAACAGGTCAAACAATATATTATGTTCATTTAAAAGGTTTACGGAGACATTCTTTAATTGAAGAAGTGGATTTAGAAGAGGTTATGGCTTAATTTAATTTTAGCGAGAAGTACATTTTTTTGTGTTGTTTTTCAGTTTTTTATTCATCACTCATCATTCACAATTCATCATTAATCTTACATTATGATCTATTTCCAACAAAGTCTAGGCATCGATATTAGAGATAATAACCTCTGTGTTGCTCATCTTGGTATGAGTTATAGGGGAGTGGAGTTAATAAACGGCATAGTCGAGACTCTTCCCTATAATACTGATGAATTTCCAAGGGAGAGTGAGATAAAAATTGTTGAGATACTAAGGGAATTTGTTAGAGGTTACCACGAAAAACTCGATGATGTGATTATTGGGATACCTCGGAAGAAGATCTTTTTTAGAGAGATTTCCCTACCTGCGGTAGAGAAAGAAAATTTAAGAGAGATGCTAAGCTATGAGTTAGAAAATCATATTCCAATGTCTATTGATGATGTCTACTTTGATTATCACGTTGCTGGAAAAGGAGATGAGAATTCTTTACGAATATTCTTAGTAGCTGTAAAAAGAGACACTCTGACCTGGTATCTTGACATATTAAACAAGGTTGACCTAAGTCCAACTATAATTGAGATGAGCTCTTTTGCCTTATATAATCTAATTAGATTTAACAATATCCTAAATGAAAAAGTGTTAGGAGCATCTATTGAAATAAATAAGAATAATATAGAGATAAGTATTATTGAGGATCAGGAATTAAAGTTTAGCAGGGCAATAAACAGGGTAGATGAGGGACTGGAAAAATGGTTTTTTGATGAAGGACTTATGAAGGCAGTATCAGAAGATCCTCCCAATCCTAATAACCAGTCTCAAACAACAAATGTTCAGGTAAATAGCGCCACAAAGACCCTGGTTAATGATATAACCTTTGAATTAATTCATACAATAGAAAATGGTAAGCTAGTGTTAAAGAAGGAACTTACCCATATCGCCCTTTGTGGATTAGAGTGGATTGATGAGAACCTGGCAGCTTATCTGAGCCAAAAGGCAGAGGTCTCTGCTGTTGTTGTAGATCCAACGGCTAATATAAGTTGTGAAAATGGCGGGCTTAAAGGTAGGGTGGCGCTTGCTTCTGCTATTGGTTTAGCTCTAAGAGGGATAAAAGAGCAGCCTATTTCGATTAATCTCCTTCCCATAGGCCTTAAGACTAAAAAAAGAAAGAATCTCTTTATTACTACAATAGTTATGTTTTGTATATGTATATTCCTAATAGTTAGCACACTAGGAGTAAAGACTTTAAGAGATGATCGGGAGTTAAAGTTGATTAACGAAGAGATTGCAAAGTTAGAACCAGAAATAGTCCAGGTTATTCAATTAGAGAAGGAATATGAAGAACGAAGTAAAGAGGTTGAAGGATTGATCCAATTAGAGGGAGGGAAGATATTAAAGGTTGATATATTAAGAGAATTAACAGCTCGCATTCCTGAAAACACCTGGTTGCATCGTCTAAATTTTTCTGTTAAAGATAATAAAATAGAGATTAGTGGATATGCAGAATCAGGTTCGGAAAGGTTAATTCAAGCCCTTGAAGATTCAGAATTATTTGAAAACGTGTCCTTTATAAGGCCTGTTGTTACAAGAAAGATAAAAGAAGAATCACGCGAGGAATTTAGCATTCAGACATTTCTTGAAGGTACAGCTAAGAAAGAAGAAAAAAAAGTGGAAAAAGAAAAAACTAAGAAGCCGAAAAGATGAGAAGATTTGGCATCCTTCAATGCCAAAAATTTCAACAGATAATTATACTACTCCAACTTTGGTTTTTCTGAGGTAATGTAGGTTAGTTTTATAACTAACTGCTTAAGCACAAAGTGGCAAAAGCAGAAGGACATTAAAAACTTTGTGCTTTTGTGCCTTTGTGCTACTCCCAAGCATTTGGAAAAACCAAAGTTGGAGTAGTATAACAACAACCAACTGATATCTTAAATGAAAAAACCAAAAATTAACAAAAGGGAAAAAAAATTTCTTGTACTCTGTGGGGTATTTGCCTCTTTGTTTTTACTCTGGATTTTTCCAATTAATTATTTTATTAAATGGCGAGGTTCGGTAAGCGAAAATCTCCTTGAGAGGCGTACTTATAGAAATAAAATGAAAAAAAAGACGGATAATAAATCGACAGTAGAAAAGGAAGTTAAGGAGCTTAAAGCTGTCCTGGCAGGTATCAATAAGCATCTACTTTCAGGGGATAAATCACCAGAAATTGCAGCGGCTGACCTTCGAGGTATATTAAAAGACATGATTAATCGTTTAGGAATAGAACTGAAAAGAGAACAGGAAAATAAAGAGAAGCCAAAGATATTGGATAAATTTACTTTAATAACTGTAGAGGTAGTAATTAAATCCAACATAACTAAATTGAAGGATCTCTTGTTTGAGATAGAAAATTCTCAGACTTCCTTATCTATAACAGATATGATGATTAGAGTAACCAATACTTCTAATCCTACAGATGTAGAAGCCCAGTTGACAATTGTAGGATTAACAAGCGGTAAGGAAGAGGGGATATATACGACTCCGGGTTAGGTTTTTCTGAGGTAATACAGGTTAGTTTTGTAATTAGCTGTTAAGGCACAGAGGCACAAAGGGAAAAAATAAAAAAACTTTGCGCCTCTGTGCCTTAACATACTGGTTTTAACTAAGAAAATCAGTATCCTCTTCAAAAAGTAAGGTAATAATGTTCAGGGCAATTTTTTTTTAGTCTTTAGCCCTGAAAGGGCGAAATAAATTAATGGATAGCGTTCCCTTTTTTTATTTCGCCCTTACAGGGCTTGATAATTGTGATGGTTCC
>JAZDLJ010000232.1:0-12989 GCA_043802115.1 bacterium
GGAACCATCACAATTATCAAGCCCTGTAAGGGCGAAATAAAAAAAGGGAACGCTATCCATTAATTTATTTCGCCCTTTCAGGGCTAAAGACTAAAAAAAAATTGCCCTGAACATTATTACCTTACTTTTTGAAGAGGATACAAAAAGTGTAAGAAATTAATCTTTTATTTCCTTTACATTTGGGATATAAGGAATAAGTCCTTTTTTATAAGCTATTTCTTGAATATTAAGGGGCATTGATCGTACATCTACAATAAAACCGTTATACATAATCTGCCATGCTAATGGATTATCATCCATTTTACTTGGTAAGCACCAATTGGGATCCATTTGACTTATTTTTAAAGTATCACGGACTATTTTAGATTTTGAGGCTCCCGTGCTTTTTCCAACTCCAAATTTTTCACATAAATCTGTAGCATTTATATATGGCTTTTCATTTTTATCAAATAGAAAATTTGCGAATCCCAAAGCATATATAATTCCACAAGCCCATGTATTAATTTTACCTTCTCGTAAAGGAGATAGTCGCTTTCGACAAAGGGCAGCTGTTGCTTTATGAGCTAGTTGTGCATATTCTTTATTAAGATAATCTTCGCAAAATTTATCAGTAAGATTTACAATGTTTTCAAAAATAGATTGCATCTCCTTTGGTACTTTTTCAGAATTAGTTACTTTAGTAGACATAATTTTCTCCTTTTTTGGCATTTTTAATTAGACAGTTTATATCTTTTCCAACACCTCAATCTTAATTTTCCCAATAACCTGAACTAATTTCGTTTGGGAAGAGATATCCCCGGAAACCAATTCGATATGGGTGGCATCAGCCACAGATTGTCCAAAGGTTGGATCTAAATGCATCCATTTTCCAACATAGACCTTTGGCCAGGCATGGTAATAAAAGCCATTATTCATATAAACTAGCCCTACACAGGTCTCTGCTGGTAGCCCAACAGCCCTTGCTAAAGAGACAAAGAGGACAGTATGTTCGTTGCAATCTCCTTTTTTTTCAGCTAATATTGAAGTAGCCACAGGGATACCTATACTAAATGATTTATTGATATTTTTATAGAGCCAGTCATTTATTCGTTTAGCTGCTAACCAGCTATTTTTTTCTCCTTTTATAATCTCTCTCGCCTTTGCCTGTATCTTGGCATCATCAGATTGAATCCATAGCGATGGCTGGAGATATTCATTCAGTTTCTGGTCTTGATAGGGTAGGGGAATTGCTTCATCTTTCTCTGGAGTTATTGTTTTAATCTCTATAATCCCCTTTTTTTGGTCAACCAATTTTTGTCTTTCTTCAGCAAAAGGAAAGTCCTTTAATTCAATCCCTGAGACCTTTATCTTCATAAAATTTAATTGTCGGGGGTGCTCGATTCTTTTAGAAACAGGCACGGAGACATTAGTAATAAGATCTACAGCATTATTAACCCCGGTTTCAGCCAGGTGTTTATCGATCTCTTTTTTATTTTCCAGTTTCATTAGCCACCCATTAGAAGTCTCTTCTCTAATTACATAGCCATCTTCATTGATCCAATTTTTAGAGACAAGACCAGCTAAACGGGTTTCCAGGATTAGGTTATTACCTTCTTTTCCAATTACAGCTACAACTACTTCTTCCTTTGCCAGTGTTAGAGGATTAAAAGTCATCAAGGTATAAGAATCTCCTATTTTTAGTCCCTTTCCTTTGTAGATGGAGAGGATGCTGTCTTCAAGAAAGAAATCTTCCTTAGCCTCAAAGGTCTTTTTAAAATTTGTATTGTTGAATGTAATTCCAACAGAGATGTTATCTCCAACCCTTTTTCCATTTAAGTATATATTTGTCATCCCTGATAATCTGGCCTCAAAACTATTAATATGAAAATTTGAATCAAGGATTTGTTGGCTATCCATATGCATATCCTGGAGTTGTTCTAGCATTTTAAACTTTAGATAAGAATTAGAGGTGATTATATAGCCTGTCATATTTTTTTTTTGTATATTGTCCCATGGTTGTATGGAGATAGCCAGCCCATTTATTAGAAATATAGATACTTTTCCAGGCATCTAGTTTTAGGTTTTGGGGGATTAGTTCTCTAAAAAGGAGTTGATTCTTCTTTCCTTTAGCAAGTATCCCTTCCTTATAAGCCAGGAATACCATCGTGGTTGCCCAGGTGAGGGTGATTATGAGGTGGAGGGTTATTTTCATGAGGGACTTTTTAGACATATAGTATTTTTCAGGAGCAAAAAGGTTGCTGTAAATTTTTGAAATTATGAGTTACTTTCGAAATAATTCCAAGTATACAAAGTTAAGGATATTTATAAATTGGTTTCACTTATTTGTCAATAAAAAAATACCCCAACATTCCAATAGACATCTTTCCAAATTAATCTTGCAGGGCGTAGTAAGACAAAAATCTTTCGACCTGTACGGTTAAAAATTATCTGTAGGGGCAACCCTTGTGGTTGCCCAAATAATTAAAAGGGTAAGGACAAGCCTTACCCCTACAAAAAGATTATTCTAAAGGCATTTAGGGACAAATAAAATTCCAATCGTACAGGTCGAAATTTTTGTCTTCTCTTGCCCTAGAGAATAGAATATTTATTTTGGAAAGATGTTGACTATGTAATTCAGAAAAAATAACAAATCCTCTTTTTTTTGTTATGTAATGTAACACAACTGGTACATATTGTACCAGTTTTCAAAAAAAATCTAAACTCAGTTTTTATGACAATCATATTGATAATAAAGGTAAAAATATGATTTATTGAGGTAATGGCATCAAAACTGCACTAATGTATTAATATATATAGTACTCCAACTTAGGTTTTTCCAATCACTATCGAGGAATATAAATAGGGAGGTGTTTATATGATGTATAAAAAAAGAATTATAAGTTTTATTATTGTATATTCGATAGTATTAGAAGCAACTATTGTCAATCCTCATCTTGATACAACCTACTTTCAACTACATAACTTAAAAAAGAAGAGTGATTTATTGAAACAGCAGATTAAGAAGGAAAAAGAAAGATTTATTGCCCTCTTAAAAGTAGCAGAAGCCTCAGAAAATAATGCCAATAAATTAAGAGCGCTTAACCCTGGATTAGATAGAAAAAAAAGTATTAGATACGGATTTTTAATAGAGAGATATAGTCGGTTAAGAAATCTTGATTCTGATTTAGTGATAGCGATAATTGCTGTTGAAAGTGGAGTAAATTTTAACGCAGTAAGTAAAGCAAATGCCGTAGGATTGATGCAAGTTCGTCCTGGAATATGGGCTAAACAATTTGGCTTGGAAAGGCAAAGTTTTTTTGACCCAGAGATTAATATTAAGATCGGTACTTTTATCTTAGCTAATAATATTCAAAGGTTTGGGGGAACTTATGAGGCGATAACTGCTTATAATTATGGGAGAGACGTTGGCCCTTGTAATTATACTGGTAAAGTATTGGAGACCTACCGGGCATTAAAAGAGAAAGCGTAGGGAGGGAACCTCTTTTTTCAGATTAAAAGGGAATCTCGAATTTAAAAAAACTTGCTTTTTATGTAATTAGTTGTTATTATGTTATTACTTTTTTAACCTTATCATTAAAAGAGAAGATAACACTGTTATTTATATTTAAATAAATAACCGCAACTTGCGGGTAATACTATGGTTTTCAAAAATGTTTGTAAACCTTATAATGCGCAACTTGAGTTAGATACAAAATTGTAATTGTTGAAGAAATGGAGGGAATTTAATTAAATGAAATCTTTTGAAGAATTAGGTCTATCTGAAGAGATGTTGAATGTTTTAAAACAAAAGGGATTTGAAGAACCAACCCCGATCCAGGAAAAGACTATACCTGCCATTCTTACTGGGAATAAGGATGTTGTAGGTCAAGCACAGACAGGAACTGGAAAGACCGCAGCCTTTGGTCTCCCTATCTTAGAACTCCTGCAAGAGAATCTAAAAACAGTTCAGGCCCTTGTCCTTACCCCAACAAGAGAACTGGCGGTTCAGGTAGCTGAGGAAATTAGTTCGTTAAAGGGAAAGAAAAGACTCAGTATTGTCCCAATCTATGGTGGGCAATCAATAGAGCTACAATTGAGGAGTCTAAAAAAGGGAGTTGATATTGTTGTGGGCACACCTGGAAGGATAATTGATCATATTAAACGTCGAACCCTAAAGTTAGATAAGATATCATATCTTGTTTTAGATGAGGCTGACGAGATGTTAAATATGGGCTTTCTTGAAGATGTAGAAGAGATAATGAAAAGTACTCGGCCTGAAAAACGAACCATGCTATTTTCAGCTACTATGCCGAATGAGATAATGCAGATCGCTAAAAAGTACATGGGTGAGTATGATTTGTTGAAAGTAACTAAAGGACAACTGACAGTAAGTCGAACAGAACAGATCTATTTTGAGGTGGCAGAGACTGATAAATTAGAGGCCCTTTGTAGAATTATTGATATTGAAGAGGAATTTTATGGGCTTGTTTTTTGTAGGACGAAGATTGATGTTGATACCGTTGCTAAGCAACTAATCGAACGAGGTTATGATGCAGATGCCTTGCATGGCGATATGTCCCAAAGTTTAAGAGAAAGGATACTGGACAAGTTTAAGAAACAGCAGATTAATATTCTGATAGCCACAGATGTTGCAGCCAGGGGTATAGATATTCAAGATCTTACCCATGTCATCAATTACGCCCTTCCTCAGGATCCTGAATCCTATATCCATAGGATTGGTCGTACAGGTCGGGCAGGTAAAGAAGGGAATGCTATAACCTTTATTACCCCTGAAGAGTACAGAAAACTTCAGTTTATCAGTCGAGGGGCCAAGACGGATATTCGGAAGGCAAAACTGCCAAAGGTCGAGGACATCATTAAGGCAAAAAGACTTAGGATTAAGGCGGATCTTGAAGAACTTGTCAGCTCTAACCTACAGATTGAATATCTTGAGATGTCCAGGGAACTTCTGGAGACTAATAAGGCGGAAGAGATACTGGCAGCCCTTCTTCAATATTCCTTTCAGGGTGAGTTAGATGAAAAAAGTTATGCTGCCATAGAAGATGCAATTGTTGATAGAAAAGGTAAGACACGGCTTTTTGTGACTCAAGGGAAACAAGATGGTTTAACACGTAATAAATTAGTTGATTTTATTAAGGATAAGTGTAATATCAAGAGTGAAAGAATCAGGGATATTCAAATCTTGGACAAGTTTTCTTTTGTAACCCTCCCTTTTCATGAGGCAGAGATGCTTTTGTCTTATTTTAAAGGAAGGAAAAGAGGACATGAGCCGTTTATTACCAAGGCTAAAAAGGGTTGGTCATAAAAAAGTTAATCTTAGCCCGCTTTTCGCAAAATCCTCTTTTTCTTCTTCCTTTTTGGGAGAAGATTAGAGGATTCCTGCTTTCCTTATCTTCCATTTAATCATTTTTAATCTCAATACTACTAAGATCATTTATACTACTCCATCTTAGGTTTTTATAACTAATTGTATTAATTAAATATAGCAGCGTAAAGCAAAAAGTAGCAAAGGCACAAAGGAAAAACAAAAAAACCTTAAAAACTTTGTGCCTCAGTGACTTTGTGCCTTAACCTACTGATCTTTAACTAACCTAACAGGTCTTACCTAGGCTAATAGTTACCAAGATAAACCTAAGTTGGAGTAGTATAGTTTGCTCCAATAAAATTTTTGCATACTACTCCAACTTTGGTTTTTTTAAGGTAATGCAGGTTAGTTTTGTAACTAACTGTTTAGGCACAGAGTGGCAAAGGCACAGAGGGAAAAAATAAAAAAACTTTAACATTGCTTATTAATATAAATGAACTCATTTCTAATTTGCCATCGTGGAGCCTTGGGTGATTTTATCCTTACTTGGCCAGCGCTTCATTCCTTGAAAGAGCTTTTGCCAAATTATCAATTCTTAGGTGTGGGTCGGCCTGAATATATGAACCTGGCTATAAGGCTTGGTCTACTAGATAAATGCTTTAACATGGAATCTTCACAATTGCTTGATTTCTTTTCTGGTAAAGCTATCCCCTCTGATCTTAAACTTACTCAGGGTGCAATACTTTGGCTTTCAGCAATTGGAGAAAGACAAAAAATCGTGGCCATTTTAAAAGAACACGCCTCGCTACCGATTGTCCTTGTTGATCCTTTTCCTCAAGAAAAAATTCATGTAGCACTTCATCATTATCAATCTATTTATTTATACTATCCTATAGAAATCCCTGAAAACATTTCACCCTATTTCCCTTTAGATATAAAAAAAGAAAATTACATATTAATTCATATGGGAAGTGGTAGCCCAACTAAAAATTTTCCGATCCTATTTTATAAAAAATTAGCTAATGAACTAAAATTACTCGGCTATTCTAAGATATGCTTTACATTAGGGCCTGCTGAAGAAGCTCTCTCATTTAATGATCTAACTACCGAATGGATAGAAAAGCCAAAAGATGTCCAGAAGTTAGCTGTTTTATTAAGCAAGGCCATTCTTTATATTGGAAACGATTCAGGGGTAAGCCATCTTTCCGCTGTCTTAGGTACACCTACGATAGCGCTCTATAAAATTACCGATCCAAAAATTTGGGGTGTTTTAGGAAAAAAGGTTAAACATATCTTTACAAATAATGAACAATCTGCTTTAAATTTAGTTATAAAAGCAGTAAAATACCTTTTAAGTTAGCACTCTTCGGGCGGACTTTTTTCGCCCGAAGGCGCTAACTTGAGAGATGATGAGGGGTTTGGGTAACAACTTTTATGGCTTTTTTTACTGCCTTTTCGATCTCTTGAGGACTGGCCCCTATCTCTTTTTTATTAGCATGAAGTGTTGAGACATTATAAGCAGGCTTTAACGAGTTTAGGGCAAAAGCGGCAATATCTAGAACACAATCACGACATCGACATGGCTCTTGGTGGTTATTAATATACTCTTCTATGTAGTTTAATACCATTTCTTCGTTAGCATTTTTTAAAGAATCAAGGTCGTAGCTTTTTAATATGGCCATACATACTCCTTTAATTTTTAGCCGATCCCCTTTTTCTAACTTACAAATGTTTTTTCTAACACATCCGCCATGGTTTTTGCATAAACAAAAGATATATTTCTTTTTACAGCATTTGGTATCTCTGTCAGATCTTTTTTATTCATCTCAGGGACAATTACTGTTTCTATCCCAGCCCTTTTAGCAGCTAATATCTTCTCTTTTAATCCACCAATGGGCAAGACTTTTCCCCTTAAGGTAATCTCTCCAGTCATAGCTATTTTTTTATTTATGGCTTTGTTAGTTAATACTGAAATAATAGCTGTAGCAATAGTTATACCTGCAGATGGTCCATCCTTTGGAATAGCGCCGGCAGGTACATGAATATGGATATCACAGCTTGAGAAAACATCATTATTTATGCCTAATTTTTCTGCTTGAGAACGGGCATAGCTTAAGGCAGCATGGGCAGATTCTTTCATTATATCCCCAAGGTGGCCTGTTAATAAAAGAATTCCTTTGCCTTTCATTAGGGTTGCTTCTATATGAATAATATCTCCTCCTGATTCAGTCCACGCTAATCCAGTTGATACTCCAATTTCATTTTTTTCTAGTTCCTCTTCCTTGGTATACTTAAGTATTCCAAGATACTTATGGAGATTTCCTGATGTTACAACAGTGCGAGAAGTTTTTCCTTCAGCGACTTCTTTAGCTACTTTACGACAGACGGTTGCAATTTCTCTTTCAAGATTTCTTAGCCCTGCTTCTCTGGTATAGTTGGTAATTATTTTCAAGAGGGCGTTATCTTTAATCTCTAAAAATTTTTCAGATATTCCATTCTCTTCAAGTTGTCTTGGGATCAAAAATCTCTTGGCTATTTTTTGTTTTTCAATTTCAGTATATCCAGATAATTGAAGGATTTCCATTCTGTCTCTAAAGGGAGGTAAGATAGGATCTAAGATATTAGCTGTCGTGATAAACATGACATCAGATAAATCAAAAGGTACCCCGAGATAGTGATCAGTAAAGGCATTGTTCTGCTCAGGGTCAAGTACCTCCAGAAGAGCGGCTGAGGGGTCACCACGGAAATCTGAACCTATTTTATCAACCTCATCCATCATAAAAACAGGATTATTTACCCCTGCTTGTTTTATCCCCTGAATTATCTTTCCTGGTAAAGCACCTATATATGTCCTTCGATGTCCTCTAATCTCGGCTTCATCCCTTACTCCACCTAATGATATTCTGACAAATTTTCTACCTAAAGCCCTGGCAATAGATTTCCCTAACGATGTCTTTCCAACACCCGGAGGACCAACAAAACATAGTATTGGGCCTTTCATTTTTTCTTTAAGTCTGCGAACTGCAAGATATTCTAGTATCCTGTCTTTTATTTTCTCAAGGTCGTAATGATCTTCATCCAGAACCTCAGAGGCCTTCTTTATATCAAGGTTGTCAGTTGTTCGTTTATCCCACGGCATATCTCCCAGCCATTCAATATACGTCCTAACCATTCCAGCCTCGGCAGCGTCTGGATGCATTCTCTCTAATTTCTCTAATTGCTTTTCAGCTTCTTTATTTACAGCCTCAGGCATATTTGCTTCTTTAATTTTTTTATGTAATTCAGTTATATCTTGAGCCTTTCCATCAATATCACCCAACTCATGTTGAATGGCCTTCATCTGCTGCCTTAGAAAGTACTCTCTTTGGTCTTTATCCATTTCTTCTTTTGCCTGGGTATTTATTTTTTGCTGCATAGCTAGTACTTGCATCTCTCTATTAAGAACGTCACATACTTTATTAAGTCTCTCCTCAGGATTTATTGTCTCAAGGATATTTTGCATCTCTTCAATTTTAATTGAAAGATTCGAGATAACGAGATCGGCTAGCTTTCCTGGATCTTCTATGTTAGATGCGATAGCTACAACTTCGGGTACAATCATCTTACCCATAGAGAGGCTTTCTTCTAATTGAGACTTAATATTTCTTATAGATGCCTCTAGTTTTAATGTCCGTTGCTTTACTTCTGGTTCAACAATCCTTTCGATATTAACCTTAAAGAACGGCTCAGTTTGTATAGGTGTAACTAACCTTGCCCTTGTTAATCCTTGAACTAATATCTTTACCCTACCATCTGGCATCTTAAGTAAACGCATGATCAAGCCTACTGTTCCAACTTTGTATAGATCATCAATAGTAGGATCATCAACCTCTGAATTTTTTTGGGTAAGTAAAAAGATCATCTTACCTTTTGATAATGCATCATCTACTGCCATGATTGAACGTTGTCGTCCTACAAAGAGAGGTATAATCATATAAGGGAAAATAACAATATCTCTCACTGGAAGTAAAGAAAGCTCTTGTGGGATTACTAATTCGTCTGTTTCGATTTGATCAAATGATCTTACCACTCTTCATTCTCCTTTCCTGGATTGATGTGATGAGTTAACTAACCGAAGTTTATAGGGATATTTTTTACAACACCTCTTTTTTCTTCTACCTTACATAACTTAATAACTAATACTCCATCTTTAAATGTAGCGTTTATACCTCTTGAATCAATTGGAAAGGGGAGTCTAATCAATCGTTTAAAATTTCCAAATATTCTCTCCAGACAAATATATTTAAATTTTCCTTCTTCATTATTTCTATTAGTTTTTTCTTCCTTTTTAATTCCATTAATTGTAAGACTGTTTCCTGTAGTAATAATCTCAATATCCTTTGCTAACATGCCAGGACATTCAACCACCACTATAAGCTGCTTTTTATTTTCATATATATCTATAGGTGGTCTCCAGTCGCCTTCTGATAGAATAAGTTCTTCACTTTCAAGTCCAAAGGCCTGGTCAAATAACCTGACTACTTCACTTTGGATGTTAGCGATTTCTCGAAAAGTATCTAAGCGTTTTATGGCCATAATAAATTTCTCCCATATTTTTAGATGCTCTTTTTTTTTAATTTGAGGAGATACTTTGTCCCATTTCCTGAATCTCGACAGGCTCAACCGTTTTCTTTTCTTCCTTCTTATTGTTGCCATTAAAAATATCCAAGGTCTGAAGATATTCCCGTACATCTTCTCCTATATCTGGTCTCCTAAGGGCAAATTCAATTGTAGCTTTTAAAAAACCTATTTTATCTCCTGTGTCATATCTTTTTCCTTCAAATTCACAGGCGTAAATAGCTTGTTGATTTATTAGTAAACGTAGGGCATCGGTTAATTGGATTTCTCCCCCATGATCTTTGGTTGTCTTTTCAATGCAATCAAATATTTCAGGAGTCAAGATATATCTCCCGATAATAGCTAAATCAGAAGGGGCTTTTTTAGCAGTTGGTTTTTCAACAAGGTCTAATACCTGAAATACATTATTTTCAATATGTCTTGCCTCAATAACACCATATTTATGAATATATTTTGTCTTTATCTTTTGCACTGCAATTACGGAACATTTATATTTATTATAAACATCGATAAGTTGCTTTGTGCATGGTACTTGACTATAGATAATATCATCACCTAAAAAAACTGCAAAAGGTTGTTTTCCGACGAGATCACGAGCAGTTAAGATAGCGTGTCCAAGACCTCTTGCCTCTTTTTGTCTAACATATGATGCTGAGATAAGTTCTGAAATTTCTTGTACTTCTTTTAGTAAGGCATGTTTTCCTTTAGTTTTTAATTCATGTTCTAGTTCATATGAGATATCAAAATGATCTTCTATGGCTCGCTTACCTCTACCCGTAACAAAAGTAATCTCTCTTATTCCAGATTCTAATGCCTCTTCAACTACATATTGAATTACCGGTTTATCAACTATAGGTAACATCTCTTTAGGAGAAGCTTTGGTTGCAGGTAAGAACCTTGTACCAAGTCCAGCTACAGGAAATACTCCTTTTTTTATTGACATAAATAAATACCTCTCTATTTAGAATGGACATAAAATAATTTTTTATTTTTTGTCCATTGGATATATTATTTTTGAATCTGACTTTAACCTAATTACGTTATACTTGATTATCAGGTAGTTCTTATAAAACAATCAGGTTGTTGTAACTTTTAGGAATAAAAAAAGTTATAATTAATGACATACAGGGCAGAAACTAAGAAGAACAATACATTAAAGGAAGCCAAAAGTCAAGTAGTTATGAGAAAAATGTAATTGAAATAGTATATAAATTTTGCTAGGATAAACACCACATTTTTTTTCAAATATAATACTCCAATTTTGTTTTTTCCAAATGTTTGGGTTAGTTAAAACCAGTAGCGAGAATGCTGATTCTTTTCATATGAAGATAATCCTTGGTAAAAAAGCTGGATTTTGTCTTGGGGTGCGTAGGGCAATGAATAGTGTCCTTGATTTATCTAATAGAAGTGAAAAAAAGATTTATACTTACGGGCCGTTAATTCACAATCCTCAAGTTGTAGAAGCTTTAAGAGACAAAGGGATAGAGGAATATCCTGAGATCAATGTAAAAAATAGAGAGGCTTGTATTCTTATCAGGGCACATGGGATTGCCCCTTCAGTATATAATGAACTTCAGTTAAGCGGGCTTGAACTTGTGGATGGTACTTGTCCTTTTGTAAAATCTGTTCAGGCAAGGATAAAAGACTGTTCAAGCAAGGGTAAAAATATTATAATTGTTGGCCATGAAGGTCATCCTGAAGTTATTGGTCTAGAAGGTTTTATAGGAACAAAAGGAGCGATCATTTCGACGTTAGAAGAGGTTAGTCAATTAGAGTTAGAAGAGCCAATTACTGTGGTAGCCCAAACAACATTCGATGAGCATCTATGGGATAAAATAAAAGGACGGCTTAGAGGAATATACAAAGATATCCAATTTTGTAATACAATATGTTCTGCTACTCATGAACGACAAGAAGAGATACGCAATATAGCCAAAGAGGTTGACTGTGTTGTTATTGTAGGAGGAAAAAATTCAGGGAATACTAATCGACTTTTTCAAATAGCCTCTAAATATTGTCAAAGAACCTACTATATTGAGACAGAAAAAGAACTTAACGCAAGTATGTTTAAAGGAGTAAAAAGAATAGGCATTTCTGCCGGCGCCTCAACTCCAAGTTGGATAATCAGGAGGGTAATTGAAAAGATAAGCACCCTTAGGAAAGAGAAAACATCTTTCTTGTTTAAAATTTTTTCTAATATTTTTGAAGTAGCTGTTTTTTCAAATATTTATTTAGCCATAGGTTCTTTTTCAATGTCATATTTAGTCCAGAGACTTCTTACTGATTCTTTTAGCCCAAAGTTTGCTTTAATTAGTTTTTTTTATATTTTTTCTATGGTTACCATAAATCGATTCGCTGATAAAAAATCGTTTAAACTTAATGAACCCTCTCGCTATAATTTTTATAATAATTATGTAAAACCTTTACAGATATCAGCCTTAATTTCTTCTATAATTTCTTTATATTGGGCATATACATTGTCAAGGTATATCTTCTTATTTCTTTTCCTCTGCTGGTTATCTGGTTGGTTTTACACTATTAAAATTAGACCCTTATTTTTAAAAAATTTACTTCCTATATCCAGCTTAAGAGAGATACCTGCATCAAAGACATTCTTTTTAGCCATAGGCTGGGCTGGGGTAGTTGTCTTTGTGCCTATTTTATATTTTAAGTCAAGAGATATAGTGTTTTTTACTTATATATTTTTATACTGTTTTGGTCTTGTCTTTATAAGACAAGCTTTTTTTGATATAAAGGATATCCAGGGAGATAGGATGGTTGGAAAGGAGACCCTCCCTACTTTTTTTGGGCAAACTGTTACTGAGTATATGATGTTTGGTTCTATCGTTATTATATTTTTATTAACAAGTATCATTTATATTATTAGGTTTATTTCTTTATCTTATCTTGTTATATTAATTCTTCCATTAATATATACTTTTTTTTATTATTTTTATCTACGAGATGAATTAGCTATTTCTGCTGTAAAGAGGGAATTGATAGTTGATGCTGTGTTTATTTTGACGGGACTTGCAGCATGGATAAAAGGATAAAGTAGTTTTTTTAC
>JAZDLJ010000276.1:0-6782 GCA_043802115.1 bacterium
GAAAAGACGTTTTAAACCTTTTCCGTGGGTAAAAACCCACGGCTACTAACATTGATCCCCTGCGGGGAAAATACTAATTGCTTATGAAACCACGCCTTTAGGCGTTGCTAGTAATATCCCCCTTATAGGGGGCCTAATCATACCACTCTTTGAAAGGGTGGTACTGATTAGCTGTTTAGGCACAAAGTAGCAAAGGCACAGAGGCACAAAGGAAAAAATAAAAAAAACTTAAAAACTTTGTACTGTAGTGCCTTTGTGCCTTAACATACTGGTTTTAACTAACACAATCACTTGGAAAAACCTAAGTTGGAGTAGTATAATTAATTTTTTTTCTTCTTTACAATTTTAACTATGCTTACAGAAACCACAGAGATAATAAATCAATTGCGAGGATATCTAAGATATTACCAACGCCTAGGTATCGAATCATTACCTCTTAAATCAGAATTTTTAAAAGATAATGAGTATTATTTAGCTCAACTGCAAAGAGAGGTTGTTAATTGTAATAAATGTAAACGTTGTGAGGGCAGAGAAGGTATAATATTTGGTGAAGGGAACCCTCGGGCAAGGCTTTTTTTTGTCTGTGATTTGCCAGATGGCACGAGAGAATTTGAAAACGAGGCTGATAAACTCCTTGGAAAGATTATTGAGGCTATAGGACTTTCAAGAAAAGATGTTTATATTACTTATATTGTAAAATGTAGATATCCATCTAAGGATTTTTCCTCTAATCCGTTAACCGAATCAATCAACAACTCAACCCAACCATCTTTATCAGGCGAGATAGATACCTGTAAACCTTTTTTAGTAAGGCAGGTTGAGATTATCAGGCCTCCTATTATATGTGTTATGGGTGAATTAGCAGCTCAGACTTTGTTAGTGACTAATTCTCCAATTACTAATATAAGAGGGAAATTTTATGACTTTCATGGTTCTATGTTAATGCCTACCTTTTCTCCTGCCCATCTCTTAAAAAATCCTACTCACAAAAGACTTACATGGGAAGATGTTCAGATGGTACAACGAGAGCTTATACTTGCAACGGGCAGGAAATAGTTTTTTTATTTTTTATTTGTTGCAAGTATTGGCATCCTTCATTTAGGCCAAAAAGTAGTTTACACTTTTAAAATGTTTTTTTGCCACAGAGACCAGAACACAGAGATTTTTTAAATAATAATGGCAAGGATGATGATGAATTTGTAGGGGCAGATCTTGCCTCTGCCCTTTTATTTGGGTAACCACAAGGGTTACTCCTACAGTTTTATGAAGGATGCCATAGGTACTATGCCAACAAATAAATATGTCGATCTAGCTATAAACAAACCGTTAAGGCAATTATTTACCTATTCAGTTCCAAGGCATTTAAAAGAGACAATAGCTATTGGTAAGAGAGTAATAGCGCCTTTCAAAAATAAAAAGATCATCGGATATGTAATAGGAATTAAAGATAAACCAGAGGTTGAGCCATCAGTAAAGATAAGAGAGATCGCAAGTATAATTGATCAAGAGCCGATTATTAACCAGGAATTATTAAAATTAACTAGATGGATAAGTAATTATTACTTATGCTCATGGGGAGAAGTGATTAATGCAGCCTTACCAAGAGGGTTAGATGTCGATTCAGAGAAAGAGGTAGATAAGGTTCAATCTAAGAAGGTTAAGATTATTAAATTGACTTCACAAGCCCTTGTAGATTCGTCAAATAAACAACAGACAATAAACGATGGAGAACGAATAAGAATAAGCAAAAAGGGAGAAGAAATCCTAATGCTTTTAAATGAACATGGTGGCTCCATGTTCTATAAAGATGTAAAGGTATCATCTTCAGTCCTTCGTACCCTTGAAAAAAAGGGTCTGGTTTCTTTCGAGTATAAGGTACAGTATAGATGTCCCTTTAAAGATATTAATAAGGCTTTTAGTAATAAGCATATCCTTACTATAGAACAGGAGAAGGTATTTGAGGCATTAATACGATATATAAATACAGAGACATATGAGGGGGTGTTGTTGCATGGTATAACTGGTAGCGGAAAGACTGAGATCTATATGCAGGTAGTTGAGGAGATACTTAGGAAAAAAAAAGAGGTTGTTGTACTTGTCCCGGAGATATCTTTGACCCCTCAGTTAGTTGGTAGATTTAGGGCGAGATTTGGCGAGAGGATAGCCGTACTCCATAGCCAACTATCAGTTGGTGAGAGACGAGATGAGTGGTTACGGATAAAAAGTGGTGAGGTTGATATTGTTTTAGGTGCAAGATCCGCAATCTTTGCCCCTTGTAAGAACCTTGGTCTTATTATTGTTGATGAAGAACATGAGTCCTCATATAAACAAGAATCTTCTCCGCGTTATAATGCCAGGGATGTGGCTGTTATGCGGGCAAAATTTGGTAATCATCTTGTTCTTTTAGGCAGCGCTACTCCTTCTTTAGAGAGTTTTTTTAATGCTCAAATAGGGAAGTTTAAATTGTTGACTTTACCAAATCGGCCGACGGCTCATTCATTACCAAAGGTTAAGGTTATTAGGATAAACTTTAGCAATATAGAGATAATTTCACCCTTTTTACTTTGTAAGTTGAAAGATAGGTTTGATAAGAGAGAACAATCCTTACTTTTATTAAATAGGAGAGGCTTTGCCTCTTTTATCTTTTGTCCCCATTGTGACTTTGTCTTTTGTTGTGATCGTTGTGATGTCTCTTTAACCTATCACAGCTCTACTCATAAGATGATTTGCCACTATTGTGGTTATACTAATGCCCCTCCAGATAAATGTCCTAAATGTAAGAGAGAGATAATTGAATATAAAGGGATAGGAATCCAGAGATTAGAACAAGAGGTTGCACGACTCTTTCCAGAAGCCAGAATACAGAGAATGGACAGAGATACCACTAAAAAAAAGGATTCTCAGTATAGGATTATAAAGGATATGGAATCAGGCAATATTGACATCTTAATAGGTACTCAAATGATTGCTAAGGGCTTAGACCTCCCCAATGTAAGTCTGGTCGGGGTCTTAGGCGCTGATCTCTCACTCCACTTTCCAGATTTTAGGGCTGGTGAAAAGACGTTTCAATTACTTACCCAAGTAGCAGGCCGAGCAGGTAGAGGTGATTTTTTGGGTGAGGTTATAGTTCAGAGTTTTTTTTTAAATCATCATAGTCTAAAGTATGTCCAACATCATGATTATACAGGATTCTATAAACAGGAGAGTTTAATTAGAAAGAGGTTGGGCTTTCCTCCTTATATTAAATTGGTTAATATAACTTTAAGTACTACTAAGCGTGATTTGAGCGAAGAGAGGATGGAAGAGATGATAGATACGGTCAGAGAGATAATAAATAAAGAAGTAAAAAAGATGGCATCAGTAGAGATGTTAGGCCCTGCTGTAGCGCCTATTGCCAGGATTAAAAATAAGAACCGTTGGCAGGTAATCCTTAAATCTAATAATTTTTCTCAGTTGCATCAGGTGGCGGAATCAGTGAGGAATAAGTTAATTAATGCAAAACGTTATCATCTTGAAGTAAGTCTTGATGTTGATCCTATTAATTTGCTATAATTACAACAGGATTTGAAATTATCCTACAGTAGCTTTTTTATTTTAGGATAATTCCAAATCCTGTTTTTAAAAATGTCTGAACACGATTAAAAGGATTACAGGATGGACAGGATTAAAACTTGATAATATAATAATCTTAAAGAGTTACTTAGGCTTGTCGGGACGATAAAAAAAATGGCCTGGAGATTATGCAACGGGCAATTGAAGAAGGATGTGAAAGGATCGATTCAAATGTCAATCTTAGATATTAAAACGTATCCTGATCCAGTTCTTAGTAAAAAGTGTAGTGAACTTACGGATATTAATAAAGATATAGATAATTTAATTAATCAAATGGTACGAATCATGTACAACGCCCAGGGGGTAGGATTAGCTGCGAGTCAGGTGGGGATCTTAAAGAGTCTAGCTGTGATTGATACAAGTTGTGGGAAAAAGAGAGGTGACCTAATAGTTCTTGTTAATCCTCATATTACTCATTCTGAAGGAGAGGAATTCGCAGACGAAGGGTGTTTAAGTATACCTGATTATAGGGGGGATGTTAAAAGGGCAGCAATTGTCAACGTAAGGTATACTGATAGAAAAGGTAATCCAAGAGAAATTGAGGCTAGAGAGCTTTTAGCCAGGGCACTACAACATGAAATAGATCATCTCCAGGGCATCCTTTTTATTGATAGGCTAGGTAAAATAAAAAGGGAATTAGTTAAAAAAAGGTTATTAAAGAAATTAAGTAAAGGGAGATAATTTTTATGCGGCTACTTTTTATGGGTACACCAGGATTTGCTGTCCCATCTTTAGATGCCTTATTAGATGAAGGTTATAATATCGTAGGGGTTGTTACCCAACCAGATAAGCCAAAAGGACGTGGGCTAAAACTATCTGTATCACCTGTAAAAGAAGTTGCTTTAAAGAGAAAATTAACTCTTTATCAACCTGCAAGTATTAAGACAGCTTCTTTTACTGATGAGTTAAAAACCCTTGATCTGGATATAGCAGTTGTAGTAGCGTATGGGAAGATACTACCAAAAGAGATATTGAGTTTACCTGGATTAGGTTGTGTTAATGTTCATGCCTCTTTATTACCTAAGTATAGAGGGGCAGCCCCAATAAATTGGGCAATCATTAATGGGGAGGAACAGACAGGTATTACTATAATGTATATGGATGTTGGTTTGGATTGTGGTAATATTATAGCTCAAGAGGCGATAAAGATATTTTCTAGTGATACTGCGGGGATATTACATGATAAATTATCCTATTTTGGGGCAGAATTATTAATTAAATCATTAAAGAAGATAAAAGGTGGTGATCCTGATTCTTATCCACAGGATCATAAATTAGCTACCTATGCCCCTATTTTGAAAAAAGAGGATGGAAGGATAGATTGGGCAAAGACCGCTCAAGAGATAAGAAATCTTGTCAGGGGGGTAAACCCATGGCCAGGTGCTTATACTTGTTTAAATGGCAATTTGCTGAAGATATGGCGGGTTGAGTTAGGTGAAGGAGTTGAAGTACCCGAATTATCTGAATTATCTAAAATACCTGGTAAGATAGTAAAAATAGATAAGAAAGAGGGGATATATATTACTACGGGGAATGGGATATTGTGTATAAAAGAATTACAAAAGGAAGGAGGGAAGAGGATGAAGGTGAATGAATTTTTAAGAGGAAATAGAATAGAGATAGAAGATTTATTTCAATAAATATTGAGGTGATTATTCATGAAGGCAAAGGTCAAAGATATAACAATTGATGAATTAAAAATTTTGATATCAGATACTATAAAAGATACCATGGAAGACTTACTTGAAGATATGTTAGCGCTTTCAAGTAAAGAATATGTAAGTTCAATTAAAGAGGCAAGGGAGGATTACGAAGATGGTAAGATAAAATATCTTGAGGAACTCTTTGATGTATAAGATAATACTTACTAAAAGGGCAGTAATAGATTTAGAAGACATAGATAGAGAGATACAAAAAGGATAGCTAAGAAGATTAAGGAATATGCCACGGATCCTTTAAAATATGCCCGCAAGCTTACAAATTATAAAATTGGGGCATATAGATTTAGAATAGGAGATTACCGGGTTATATTTGATATCGACGGAGAAGATAACGTAGTTATTTTGAGGATTGGACATAGAAAAAATATTTACAAATGATTTTTTATAAGGAGGGAGTATAATATGAACACATTAAAAACAGCTTTTTTGATGACAACTTTGACAATCCTTTTAGTCCTGGTTGGAGGTGCACTAGGCGGCAGAGGAGGCCTAATGTTTGCCTTTATCTTTGCAATGGCCATGAATTTTGGTTCTTATTGGTTTAGCGATAAGATCGTCCTTAAAATGTATAAGGCTCAAGAGGTCACTTATGAACAAGCCCCTGAACTCTATAGTATAGTTCAAGAACTGGCCGAAAGAGATAATTTACCAATGCCAAAGGTTTACATTATCCCTCAAGATTCTCCCAATGCCTTTGCTACTGGAAGGAATCCAGAGCATGCAGCAGTTGCAGCGACAAGGGGTATCTTGAATATCTTAACAGAAGAAGAATTAGCAGGGGTACTCGCCCATGAATTAACCCATGTTAAAAACAGAGATACCTTAATTAGTACAATTGCCGCTACCATTGCAGGGGCAATAACAATGCTTGCTAGTATGGCTAGATGGGGGTTAATGTTTGGTGGTATGGGTGGTCGTGATAGAGATAGAAATAATCCCCTTGGTTTTGTAGGCATTATCCTTGTATCTATTTTAGCCCCTTTGGCAGCCCTTTTTATTCAAATGGCTATTTCAAGGTCTAGAGAATACTTGGCTGATAAAGGAGGAGCTGATCTGTCTGGACACCCCTTGGCTTTAGCTAGTGCTTTAGAAAAACTTCAAGCATATTCTAAAAGGGTACCAATGAGGACAAATAACTATGCAACCTCTCATTTATTTATTGTTAACCCATTTAAGGGAAGTTTTATTGCTAATCTTTTTAGCACCCATCCTTCGACAGAAAAAAGGGTTCAGAAATTGGAGGAATATGCCAGTAAAAGATAGAAACTGAAAAGAAAGAAGTCAAGAAGTCAAGAAGACGAGAGGAAAAGCAGCAATTCTCATTTTGACTTATTTGTTGATGTGCCTCCAAAATTTGCTTCACTCGTAGAGTAGTCTTTTTGAATTTTCTAAGCTTGCTTCCCTAAATTGCCTAACTCGCTTCGCTCAAACAGAGGCAATTTTACGGGA
>JAZDLJ010000319.1:0-4958 GCA_043802115.1 bacterium
TAAGTATTATATCTAACTAACGCTAATTAAAAGGTTTTAATCCGTGTAAATCTGTGTTAATCCGTGTCTAAAAAGTTTTTTGTTTTTTTTGTTTTCTAAAGAATACGCCCAAAAAGTGTAAACTAGTAAATGAAGGATGCCAGTTTTTTTAAGTTTTTTTTGTTTTTTCCTTTGTGTTTCTGTGCCTTTTCTACTTTGTGCCTTAACAGTTAGTTACAAAATTAACCTGCATTATTTTGGAAAAACCTAAGTTGGAGTAGTATAATAAGTTATTTGGAAATCTCTGTTCTCTATGGCGAATTTATTATTCTCTTATTTTTTATTTTGGGTTAATTTATTTAATTTGTATTCCATATTGTTATATCTATCACTTATGGGGATATCCATCATCAGGGAAAGGGGTTTTCATGGGAAGGCGAGCAATAGCGGGGCAATATAGATATTCCTGTTGCATCGTGAAACCCACCTTCTCTGCAATTTTCAATATTGCCAAGCCCTCGATAAATATATGCCGTTCGGTTTGAAAAGTCATTTCCTCTCCAAGAGCAGTATCCTGGTCTAATTCGATTTGTGATGTTCTCTCATCAAGCAACTGATAAAATGCAGCATCGAAAGCTTGCTGATCTCTGGTAATAAACCCTTTGCAGACCTCTAATCTTGCACTGGCATCTCCTTGGAGTGACTTTTCAAATCGCGTCAGAATAGCTTCCAACTCATTTTTTATACCAGGGTCGAATGTAATATAACGATGAATAAAATGTGCATAGTAAAAGTCATCCTCGTATTCATCCTCCGGCCACCATTCCTGAGCAGAGAGTAAGCCAATTTTGGCAGCTATTTCTAACTGATCTGCTGCGAGAGCATCAAAAAAAGGTTCACTCCGGCTTGCCACTATGCGGGGGTTTGTCAGATAGTTTTCGTTGTGACAACGAGATAGGTAATAGAGCCTAATATGTGCACTCCTTATCAGATCGTGATAAAATCCATCTGTATCACCATCCATCAAGATCTTGCAAATGGCCAAGGATCTATATTGGTGATATATTCCCTCACATAGGCTGCCGATTTCGTTAAGAGCATTATCGTAGGTAATATCATCCAAGTCGAATTGAATTGAAGTTGATAATTCTGATTTGATTATACTCAAATCCATATATTAACCCTTCCCTGAGTTATATCATACTTTCCTGAAACTATCGATCTCTTCAAATTGGATACCTGTAAAGCCAGCACTTAATATTTTATTGGAAAGATCTCTTTCTATTAGAATATGGCTGGGAAGATGTTTTGCTCTAAATAGCTTAACTTTCGGATCTATCCGGGATTCATCAATTACTAATTTTTTTACTGAGGAAATTTGATCCGGGTTAATTTTGTTCCATTTAATATTTGATTGCTCCAAATCAATGCAGTCCTGGGTACCCACTTGATGTACTATGAAATACTCATCACTGGCAACCCGGTTTTTATGATTAAGTATGGTAACTCGCAGGTACTCTATACCAGGAATATTTTCACTCTCAAAAAATTCCTTAAGCCTTTTAGACGCCACAATTATAGCATCAGCATTATCAAGCGCATCGGATAATTTAATCGCTCTTTTAAACTCTGGATTCATTCGGAAAAGAGCATTTGACGGGAAATTATTAATTCTCGAAATACCATAACGTAATTCATAGGCATCTTTAACATTTTCAACAGGATTTAAACTACATAACGTCTCGTCACCTACATGGTCCCAAATTACATAATTCATTACATTGTTCCTCTTATAGTTTAAGGTTTAAAATTACCTTTTATTTATGCTTAGTTAGGGGTATCTCGTGGTGGTTTGGGCTTCTTTGCCATCGAAAACGGCTGATAATCAAGTTTTTTCTCTTGCCCCTTCGGGGCAGAATATGAGATTCCCTTTCAGTATTCATTCTTTTCTGATCGATTAAATTCAATACAAAAACCACTATGATTCTCTGTATAATGTGCCCACATGAGAATATCATTATTCAATTCGCTTAGGCTTAGAACACCAAGATTTTTACTTTGATCGTTAGCTATATCAATTGAATCCTTTTCTATCGGTATTCCATTAATAGAAGTATCTGACAACTTGAATTGAAATTCAAAGGGATCATTTAGTGAGTTAGCCTTAGGAAACCAAATTTCTTTATTGATTAATATTGCTAAAGAATATTGGTTATAGGGAACATATTTATATAATTTTGTTACTCCAGGGTGGTTACAATGTGGGCAATGTAACATTTTTTTTTCAAATATTTTTTTACAAAACTCACATTCTTTCGTAGGTTCTTTCATATTTATATTTTAATTAATCTCCATCATTTTTTAAGTCCAACAAACAATAGCAAGGCAATCTTATTTTTTTCATATTCTCCCTTGGAATTTTTGGCTTTTCCGTTTTTAGTGTGCTAATCAGCACACTAAATCCAATTGAACCATCTCTTTTTTTCCCTTTGTGCCTAAACAGTTAGTTATAATACTAACCTACAGGATTTCAGAAAAACCAAAGTTGGAGTAGTATAAATAAGATTTCAAGGGTATAAAGTAAAAAAGCTACTTTATACCCTTGAAATCTTATCCTCAAAAAACTTCTTGTCTATCGCTTTCTCATATGCCTCTTCCGGGGTTATTTTTTTCTGATTAAGAAGATTCATAATTGTATCATCCATTAAAATCATACCTTGATTTTTGTTGGTTTGCATAAAAGAAGGTATTTGAAAGGTCTTACCTTCTCTTATCATATTCGCCAGAGCTATATTTCCTAAAAGAACCTCTATGGCTGCACATCTTCCTTTACCATCCACAGTTTTTAGTAATTGTTGGGCTACCACACCTTTTAATGATTCTGAAAGCATTGTCTTAATTTGAGCCTGTTGATTGGTTGGAAAGGCATCAATGATTCTATCAATTGTCTTAGGGGCACTATTAGTGTGTAACGTTCCAAAGACAAGATGACCTGTTTCAGCGGCTGTAATGGCTAGAGAGATGGTCTCCAGATCTCTCATCTCTCCTACTAAAATAACATCAGGATCTTCTCTTAAGGCAGCCTTCAAGGCAGAGCTAAAAGATTCAGTATGATTTTCTACCTCTCTTTGTCTCACTAGCGATTTTTTGTTTTCATGAACAAATTCAATAGGATCTTCGATCGTAAGGATATGATGAGACTTAGTCTCATTAATATGATTAATAATAGCTGCTAAGGTGGTGGATTTACCGCTGCCTGTAGGGCCTGTGACTAAAACGAGTCCTTTATTTAATTCGGCAAAGGTTGAAACTATTGGTGGAAGATTAAGTTCGGTAATCGTTTTGATTTTTGTAGGGATAATCCTAAAGACAGCCCCAATTCCATTTCTCTGCATAAATGTATTACATCTAAATCTTGCTATGCCTGGTAATTCATAAGAAAAGTCAAGATCATGAATCTCTTCAAAGTTTTTACGCTGCTCCTGAGTCATTATTTCATAGATCAAGACTGTGGCGGTTTGGACATCTAATTTTTGAAATTTGATCGGAGCAAGCTCTCCATGGAGCCTTAATTTAGGGGAATCTCCTACTACCATATGAAGGTCTGATGCCCCTTGTTCTTTCATTAATTTAAAAAAAGCGTCTATTTTAGGCATTTTTTAGATATTGTTCAAAAAGTTTTTTTTCCACTGCTTTATTAAAGGCCTCTTTTCCATCAATAATACCTTTCTTTGTTAACTCAAGTAAAGAATCGTCCATTTTTTGCATACCTACATTCTTTCCTATCTGCATAATAGAGGGGATTTGAAAGGTTTTACCTTCTCTAATGAGATTGGCTAGGGCACTTGTGCCAATTAGAATATCGTGAGCTGCCACCCTTCCACTTCCATCTTTTTTTTTTAATAATTGTTGGGCGATAACCCCTTTTAGCGATTCGGAGAGCATCACCTTGATTTGGGCTTGTTGATTTGTTGGAAAAACATCTATTATTCGATCAACTGTCTTAGCCGCACTATTAGTATGTAAGGTTCCAAAGACAAGATGGCCGGTTTCAGCCGAGGTAATAGCCATAGAAATGGTCTCTAAATCTCTCATCTCTCCAACTAAAATAACATCAGGGTCTTCTCGTAAGGCAGCTCTTAATGCACTAGCGAAAGATTTTGTATGTATCCCTACCTCTCTTTGATTTACCAGGCAATTCTTGTTAGGATGAACAAATTCTATAGGATCTTCAATTGTTATAATATGCTCTTTCCTGGTCTCATTAATTAAATTTATCATTGCTGCCAAGGTGGTTGATTTGCCACTTCCTGTTGGACCAGTAACTAAAACTAACCCTCTATTTAATTCGGTCAATTTTTTTACAGATAAAGGTAACCCTAACTCTTCAACATTAGGGATAGTAGTAGGTATAGTTCTGAATACCGCATCCATCCCCTTTCTTTGTCTTAAGATATTTGCCCTAAACCTTCCAAGCTCAGGTAATTCAAGACCAAAATCAAGGTCATTATACTGTTCAAAATGTTTTTGATGGTCTTCGTTCATAACCTCATAAAGAATTTTCTTGCTATCTTGTTCTGTAATTGCCTCATTTGTTATAGGCACAAGGCTTCCATGAAGTCTTATCATAACTGGTGCGCTAGCTGAGATATGAAGATCTGACGCTCCTTTTTGTTTGGTGAGGGCAAGAAAATCTTTTAAGGTAGTAGGCATATTTTATTAGAAGTTTTGTTTTAAGTTATACAATTTTTATAATGGGCTACATATAAATCAAGAACCTTTTGGATCATTTCTTGATATGGTGAATGATGTTTTTGGGCAACTTGTTTGAAAAATTCGGCATCCTTCATTTACTAGTTTACACTTTTAGGGCATATTCTTTAGAAAGCAAAAAAAACAAAAAACTTTTTAGACACGGATTAACACAGATTTACACGGATTAAAACCTTTTAATTAGCGTTAGTTAGATATAATACTTA
>JAZDLJ010000348.1:0-3151 GCA_043802115.1 bacterium
TTAACATTATTTATACAATCATCCGCAAACCCGCATTTTAAAAAAGCATTTTCCTATGCAATTAAATTAGCAGAAAAAAAAAATTAATGGCGCATGGATAAAGTAGAAAAACTACTTTATCCATGCGCCGTTGGTAGCCGATGTAACCATCTGGGAATAACGATAGAGATAACCCTCTTTGATCTTCGGCTCAGGTGGCTGCCATTTAGCCTTCCTTTTTTTAATCTCATCTTCAGTAACCCTTAAATTTATTTTTTTTTCTTTTATATTAATTTCGATAAGATCATTCTCTTCAACCAGGGCGATAGTTCCTCCCTCAGCAGCCTCTGGAGAGATGTGTCCAATTGCTGCACCTCTTGTTCCACCAGAAAATCTACCATCTGTAATCAAGGCAACATTTTTATCAAGGCCCATTCCAACCACTGCAGAGGTTGGGGTAAGCATCTCACGCATACCTGGGCCACCCTTTGGCCCTTCATATCTTATCACAATTACATCTCTTGCCTTAATTTTTCCTCCAAGTATTGCCTCAACCGATTCTTCTTCAGAATCAAAGACCCTGGCCGGGCCTTCATGAATCATCATCTCTGGGGCAACAGCAGATTGTTTCACAACCGCGCCATCAGGGGCAAGGTTTCCTCTTAATATGGCTATGCCACCCTCTGAGAGATAAGGATCATTAATAGACCTAATAACCTCAGTCCTTATTATCTCAGCCTGAGCTAGATTTTCTTTTACCGTTTTGCCACTTACGGTCAGTATCTCCTGATTAATTAATCCCTTTTTGTTTAACTCCTTCATTACGGCCTGAACGCCTCCTGCCTCATATAAATCCTGGAGATGATGTTGGCCTGCTGGGCTAATTTTACAGAGATTAGGAGTTTTATGGCTGATCTCATTAAAAATTTCAAGATTAACCTCCAAACCAGCCTCATGGGCAATTGCCGGGACATGTAAGACCGTATTAGTAGAACAGCCTAATGCCATATCAACTGCAAGGGCATTTCTGAAGGACTCCATAGTTGCTATATCCCTTGGTTTAACATCTTTTTCAATCAGTTCTACAGCCTTCATCCCTGTATATTTAGCTAATCTAATTCGAGCTGCATAAGGTGCAGGGATTGTTCCATTGCCAGGCAAGGCTAATCCTAAAGCCTCTGTAAGGCAATTCATTGAATTAGCCGTAAACATCCCCGAACAAGAACCACATCCAGGACAGGCGACCTCCTCCAACTCCTCCAATTCTTTTTCAGATAATTTATTGGCCTTCACACCACCAACTCCTTCAAAAACTGTTATAAGATCAACATCCCTGTTTTTATATCGACCAGTCAACATTGGTCCGCCACTTATTACAATCGCAGGGATATTTAATCGTAAGGCTGCCATAAGCATCCCAGGGATGATTTTATCGCAATTAGGCACTAAGACCAATCCGTCGAAAGGATGAGCTGTGGCCATTACCTCGACAGAATCAGCGATTAATTCGCGACTGGCCAGGGAATATTTCATCCCTTTGTGATTCATTGCAATCCCATCGCAAACCCCTATTGTCGAAAATTCCATCGGCGTGCCGCCTGCCATATAAACACCTGCCTTAACTGCCTCAACTATCTTGTTTAGATGGATATGGCCAGGAATAATCTCATTAGCTGAATTAACAATCCCGATCATAGGTCTATTAATTTCTTCATTTGTGTATCCCATTGCCTTAAATAAAGAACGATGGGGAGATTTTTCAATACCTTTTTTCATTTGATCACTACGCATTAGGGTCTCCTTTGCAATTTTTTTTATTTTTTAAATTCCTCTACCAAAAAATGTATAATTAAGGCTAATAATAGAAGAATTATAAAAACTCGTACTTGTACGATTAGATCACGTCTTTCAAACATGCAATAACAAGTATGAGTAGTCATCGATGTTATAAATAATCGGATAAACACATTAATTATAAATATGATACCTCCGAATAAGATAATAACGCTATAAACTTTTCTCCTAAATCGTCTAAAATTACTTTTAGATGTATAACTCAAATAAAAGACAATTATCAGTAAGAAAATAAAAATTAATAGAATTAATACCTCAAAGATATATCCTAGACATTCCCACATATAATTATATTTTATCTATAAACATCTCTTCTATGTCGAACAGCAATTATGTCTACGATCCTCTTTTTGTCATAAACAGAATATACCACCCTATAATCACCAACTCGAATACGCCAGAGATTATCTTCTCCCTGCAGTTTACAGCAATCATTTGGACGAGGATCCTCGGATAATAGCTCAATCTTAGAAAATATCGTAACTTCTCAAAAAGTGTGTGGTCACTCAAAATGTCTCTATAATTCAATTAATTACAGATTAAATTTTTTACAAATTCTGGACTAAAATTTTACACACCAAATTCTTAACATATTGATTTTAAAATTATTCAATAAGAACAGGCAAACTGCTTCAATAAAAAAGTTACAAAAAAGTAGGAAATTGGCAACGTAACCTCTTATTTTATTGATGCTTTTTCTTACCCCACACTTTTTGAGAAGTTACAAAATATCCTTCTTATAATCTGATTATAAAGAGCTTCGATTTCTTTTCGAACAGAACGAGCAAAGGTAATTGCATAATTATTACTCATTAAGTTTTCCCTGTTGTTGTAATCCTTCCTTAACAGCTTCAAAAGATTCTCTTGGCTCATCAGCTCGTAGATGAGCAATTAAACTATCGTAAAAGTCTTCCCACAAATCTCCATATTCTTTTAAGTCGATAAGTACAGATGTCCTTTCTCCTTTTTCATCGACAGGCTGTTACGGAATGCCATTTTTGGCCCCTTTTTATTTTTAACTAATTGATTTTATTAAGACGTATTTTTAAAATTTTGCATTCCGTAACAGCCTGTCGACAACATATTGAATACCCTTCATAAAATTATAACTCCTTTCGGCATCCTTCATTTTTTTCTATTAACCCCATGTTTACCAGTTGTAACTTCGATATCTAACAATATCAAAAAGTTAATGACTAGAGATGTCAAATTACGTATAAGAAATTTTATAAAAATAAATTATATTTTATAAAATCAAGTAGTTAACTAATTTAGTTTATATACGCAACTATTTGATAATAATGGAACATTTTTTTCT
>JAZDLJ010000479.1:0-4375 GCA_043802115.1 bacterium
ATCAAGTAGTTAACTAATTTAGTTTATATACGCAACTATTTGATAATAATGGAACATTTTTTTCTTATACGTAATTCAGCATTGCCATCACATAACTTTTTGATATTGCTAAACATTGCTTTTGCAACTGGTAAACATGGGATTAACTATAGATTTTCAGATAAATAATTACAAATTTATCCCGTAGGGATTATATGAAAATAGCCCAGCAATTTATTGCTGGGAGTAGAGAATTAAAAATATTTTTGAGTCCCGTAGGGACAACTAAAAAATGATTCGCAATAAGAGATGATTTATTTCAATCGTCCCTACGGGACTCTCTTATTTTTGATGCCTTATTAACCCAGCAATAAATTGCTGGGCTATTTACAATTGTCCCTTCGGGACACTACAACGACTGTTTAAAACTAATTGACGTTATAAGCTTAATCTCAATCTTCTTTGTAATTATTTATCTGAAAATCTATAGAAAAGAACGATTTTCAAAAAAAAGCAGTTCTACCCAGGTTAAAAATTTAAAACTACTAAATTTTTAACCTGGGTAGAACTGCTCCAACCAATTGTTCAACCTGCTCACAAACCTCACCCGTCAACATCTCACCCTTAGTCTTCCTCTCGGGGGTAAATATCTTAACCACCCGTGTAGGGGATGCATTTAATCCATAGCTTCCCATCTCGCCTGCCAAATCCTTGGCCGACCAGACCTTAATCTCCGCCTTTTTAGCTCGCATCTTATTTTTTAAAGAAGGCATACGGGGTTCATTTATTTCTTTAACAACTGTAATCAAAGCTGGTAAAGACATTTCTAAACGGGCATATCCTTCTTCCATGAGTCGTTCAAGACGGATGTTAGTCTCAGTGATCTCCTCTACTTTCCTGGTATATGCAACAAAGGGGATGTTTAGAAATTCGGATATCCCAGGACCAACTTGAGCTGTATCTCCATCAATGGCTTGTTTGCCACAGATAATAAGATCGTAATCCCCTATCTTTTTTATCCCTTCAGCTAACGTATACGATGTTGCCCAGGTATCAGAGCCAGCAAATGCCCGGTCGCTCAGCAATACCGCCTCATCTGCTCCAAGGGAGATCGCCTCTCTTAAGGCATCAGTTGCTTGAGGAGGTCCCATGCTTATAACTGTGACCTTTCCTTTTCCTAGTCGCTCTTTAATCCGCAAGGCCTCTTCAATTGCATACATATCAAATGGATTTATTATGCTGGGAACACCCTCTCTTACAAGGGTGTTGGTTTCGGGATTTATCCTTACATTAGTAGTGTCAGGGACTTGTTTAATGCAAACGATGATATTCATAACTTTTCCTCTCCTCAAACTTGTAAATATGTCTGATAAAACATTCAACGGCAATAAAATAAAAAAGCTATTTTATTGCCGTTGAACGTGTATCTTTAATTTCTTTGCCCACAGTTTTAAATAATCCTGATCAATCTCCTCATATAAATTGTTATAAATCACCTCTAAGTCAGCTATATCCTGCGACCTTTTTGAAGAACTTTTGAGGAGAATCAGGTCTTCAAGAGTAATAACCTTTAATTCTATTTCTTTAAAATTTATCTTTATAGCCCTTCTAATAACATTTTCAAGGAATTCAGAATTAACCAGTAAAAAATCAATTATTATATCTTTGTCATCTACAACACTTACGACTCTCCATATCTTAAAAAAACTAAGCTCCATCGCTTTTTTGTGAGGGATTATTTTATCAAAAAATTTTTTTAAGGAATCGATAAGATTTGGGACATCAGTTTCTTGGATTAATAATAAGATATCGATATCCATTGTAGCCCGTGGAACAACTAGGCCACTAAAAGCTAATCCTCCTGCCAAGGCATAATCTACCTTCTGCTGGTTTAAAAATTCTACGACCTTTTTTAACTGATCAATTAATACTTCTTTAAAGTCCAATTTTTTTCCTTAATAGCTACAATTTCAGAGAAAAGCCTTTTTTCTAACAAATCATCAGACGTTATATCGTATTTATTTTTAATAAAGGACTTCTTTATCTCCAGGCAAAAGGAGGTTAGTTCTATCCCTTTCATAAGATTTTCGCTTAATCTTTTTTTATAGGTATCTGTTATTTGTTGAGGCATATCCTTCTCGAAATTTTGGATTCTGTAATATTGGGAGTTGGGATTTTCAGGGCACTGGTTCAGTAATTTTGTCTTTTTAGCTTTTTTTTTTCATCTTTTCTCAGTTTTTTTAATTTAACTTTTTCCTTCCAGCCGCCTCTTTAATCAGCTCAGCAGCTATTACATTACGCTGAATCTGATTAGTCCCTTCATAAATCTGGGTTATCTTCGCATCACGCATCATTTTTTCTACAGGGTATTCCTTCATGTAACCATACCCTCCAAGGATTTGAACAGCATCAGTGGTTACCTTCATAGCCATGTCAGAGGCAAATAATTTAGACATAGCAGAAACTTTTGAGACATCCTTAGGATTACTGTCAATATATTTAGCTGTTGCATAGACCAGTGCCCTTGCAGCCTCTACCTGGGTTGCCATATCTGCCAACATGTGTTGAATCGCCTGAAATGAAGAGATTGGTTTTCCAAACTGCTCTCTTTCTCTTGAATATTTTACCGCCTCATCTAAGGCGCCCTGGGCTATTCCTACTGCCTGAGCCCCAATGCCTGGTCTGGATTTATCTAAGGTTTTCATGGCCACAATAAATCCCATCCCCTCTCTACCAAGGATGTTTTCTTTAGGGACACGACAATCACGAAACACTAATTCTCGGGTGGCAGATGCCCTAATCCCCATCTTATTTTCTTTTTTACCAAATTCGAAGCCTTCCATTCCTTTTTCTAAAATCAGGGCGCTAGCTCCTCGTGACCCCTTGTTTTTATTAGTCATAGCAATAATTGTGTAAACTTCGGCCTCTCCGCCATTAGTAATCCACTGTTTAGTCCCATTGAGGATATAATAATTCCCATCTTTTTTGGCTGTTGTTTGCATGTTTCCAGCATCGCTACCAGCATTAGCCTCAGTTAGCCCAAAGGCAGCCGGTTTCTTTCCTCTGGCAATATCTGGGAGGTATTTTTGTTTTTGTTCCTCATTTCCAAAAAGGATGATTGGATAACTACCTAAAGCAGAGGCTGCATAACAAAGGGCAATACCAGCACATACCTTGCTTAATTCTTCAACCGCAAGACATAATTCAAGGCAACCTCCACCAAGTCCACCATAGCTTTCATCAATGTATATACCACAAAGGTCTGCATCAGCCATGATCTTCATAATTTCCCAAGGAAATTCCCCTGTTTCATCAAATTCAGCCCTTACAGGGAGAAGTTTTTCTTCGGCAATCTTCCTGGCTAAATCTTTGATCATAAGTTGTTCATCGGTTAGAAAATAATCCATCGGTTCCTCCTTCACTTGAGCTATTGGGCATCCTTCATTTAAGGCCAAAAATAGTTTACGTTTTTTGAATAAATACAAGATTGCTTTGTCGGCTAGCCTCCTCGCAATGACAAGCTGGACGACCTTTTCTGTCATTGCGAGGAGTGTAACGACGAAGCAATCTCAAGTAGGAATGTAAACTGGCAAATGAAGGATGCCAGCTATTGCCTGATTAACGTTCAGTTTTTATTTTTTTAAAAAAAATGGGATAAATTAACGCCCTTTGGGCGGACTCTATATATTTTGCCCCGAAGGAACAACTCATAAACTGCCCCGAAGGGGCGTTTCATACTAGCCCAGGGTGAAACCCTGGGTAATGATTTCCTCACCAACCCGCACTCTGAAAGAGTGCATCATATTTTGCTGAGGCATTATATTTTCCCCTTTTATTTTTTATGAGGCGCTCCTTCAGAGCGCATTGGCATCTATTTATCCCTCCCAGGGTTTCACCCTGGGCTAGTATGAAACGCCCCTTCGGGGCAAAATATGAAATTTCCTTTCAGGAAATTAACAAGACATTCATCTTGTTATAACTATTAACATTATTTATATAATCACCCGCAAAACCTCATTCTAAAAAAGCATTTTCTATACAATCAAGTTATTATACTACAAATGGGTTAAAATGATACTTTTGGGTTAATAAAATTAAGAAGTGAAGTTATAACTTACAAAAACAAATAACAAAAAAAATAAAATACGGCGAGGCTACTTAACTTTTAGTTGTTCTTTTTGTTTTTTGATTTTGTAAATTGTTTGTAAGTTGTTTTTTAGTCCCAAGTTTCATTGAAAAATTAAGGCAACAAAAACACTAGTGTCCAATTAAAGCCAAAAAGTACCTTTCTGCAATTATTAACATGTTGATTTAGCGAGAACTTGAAAATCGTCTTTATTTGAAATCGAAAAAAATTATAATAAGCCTAAATTAGGTTAACGCCTCTTATACTAGC
>JAZDLJ010000394.1:0-5861 GCA_043802115.1 bacterium
GGTACTGTGAATACTGTGAATAACTGTTATAACGAATTGATATTTAATAAAATTTACCTGTGAATTCATCTGTGAATAAGTGACTTGATTATCCACTCTTTTTTACATGTTGTCTATTTAAAGATGACAGAATAATAAAAAAGGGGTTTTTAAAAAAAGTTATCAACAACTATTATACTTCTTTTTAGCTTATTCTGCAATGTCGCTGATTTTGTAATTTATAACCAAAAAGGGAGAAAAATTGGCATCCATCAATTAGACATCTTTCCAAAATAATTTTACAGTATGTAAGAAAATAAAATTTTTGCTTCGTTCGTTGAAGTAGTTTTTTTGAATTTTCTAAGCTTGCTTCCCTAAATTATCGAACTCACTTCGCTTAAACAGAGGCAATTTTACGGGAAGCTGTGTTAAAAAAAATTACAAAAAGCCTACTAAATAACTCACTCCAGCAAAATTTTTATTTTTTTTTGCCCCTAGATACCCAGAGAATACAATATTTATTTTGGAAAGATGTCTATTAGAAAAAAAACATAATTACCCAGACGTAAAATACCTTTTTTATTTTACGTCTGGGTAATTATGTTCATCAGATTATCCACATTTTTTCTCAAAGCCCCATCAGTAGTCAATCTTTTTTTTATCTTTTTATAGGCATACAATATTGTTGTATGATCTTTACCACCAAATTTATCCGCTACCATAGAAAAAGATGCATCTGTCATAGTTTTGGCTATATACATGGCTATTTGTTTAGGTAAAACTATATTTTTAGTTCTACACTTTGATTTAAAGTCAGAGACCTTTAAATTAAAGTGATCGGCCACCACCTTTTGAATCTTCTCTATGGTAATCTGGTTTTTGTTTTCAGAGAGTATATTACCTAAAACTTCCTTAGTAAAGCTAAGAGTTATTTCATTTCCAGATAAAGAAGAAAATGCAGCAACCCGAATAAGACAACCTTCCAGTTCCCTTATACTACTTTTTATTTTTTCAGCTATAAAAAAGGCAACATCATCAGGTAAAGAGATACTTTCCATTTCAGCTTTTCTTTTAAGAATAGCAACCCTTGTTTCTAAATCTGGTATTTGAATATCCGCAATTAATCCCCATTCAAACCTTGATCTTAAACGTTCCTCAATTGTAGGAATTTCTTTTGGTGGACTATCACTTGAGACAACGATTTGTTTATGGCTTTCATATAACGAGTTAAAGGTATGAAAAAATTCTTCCTGGGTCCTTTCCTTTCCAGCTATGAATTGGATATCGTCTATTAATAATATATCGACATTTCTATATTTTGCTCTAAAAAGGGTTGTTTCGTCATAACGAATAGCATTTATGAGCTCATTAGTAAATTTTTCAGATGATACATAAGCTATTCGCGATTGATTATCTTTGCTTTTTAGCTTATTACCAATTGCATGAAGTAAGTGGGTTTTTCCTAATCCAACACCTCCATAAATAAACAAAGGGTTATAAGCTGTTGAGGGTAATTCTGCAACAGCCAAACAAGCAGCATTAGCAAATTGGTTACATTGTCCAACTACAAAAGAATCAAAGGTATATTTTTGATTTAAAAAATCATCTATTGGGATATTAGAATCCAGATTTACTTTTTTCTTTTTTATATTTAAAGAAAAAGGTTTTTGAGAGGTTGTTTTACTAACCTGAAATTCTATATTAACAATAACTTCATTAAAAACATCTGAAAGAGTTTTATTGATAACATCTAAATAATGTTCTTTAATCCAATCTTTGATAAAATTATTAGGTACTTCAATAATTGCATTATTATTACTGTAAGATAAAAGCTTTAGATTTTTAAAAACTGTATTTGTTCCTTGTTCATTCAGCTTTTTTTCAATAATATTTAGTGCTTTTTCCCACAGCGTACCGAGATTATCCATTCTATTTATTTAGACAAAATTAAGATTATCAATTATTGTTAAGTTCGATAAGGGTGAAGTAGTTTGAAGCTTTAAATGAAAGAGGGTGAATAGGTGAGTAGAAATATAGCAAAATTAGGCTAGAGAATCAATAAAAAATTAAATTGCCAGCGATTCAGAGGATAAATATATGCTTTAAACAGACAGTGACCGATTTGAGGTTAAGAGACAATTGTCCCATTTTTTGATCTTTTTAACTCAAAATTAAGCCCCACGCTATGCGTGGGAGAACGGAATAGGTAGTATATAGAGAAGTAACTATAGACTTCCCTAAAGGCTTATCCCAAGCAGAGAGGAAGAGACAAAAAAACTAAAACAGAGATTATTAAGAAAACAACTTCTCCGAATTAAGCTGTTAATTTTTAAGGCATTTACAAAAGGTTGTGAATCAATAGCTCATATTTATATTGAAGGGGCTTTAATTGAACTAGAGAACTTTCTTATTCAAAATGAAAGCATTAAAAACCTTAATAATACATTGAGAAAGTTTTTTAAAAAATATTTAGCTACCCTTTGCTTCCAGCTTGAACAGAAAGATGAGATAATAACAACAACTAATGCTCTGGAATCAAAGAATAGTATACTTAAGCCCTTTTCCAACCAAGCAAAATCTTATCAAAGTGCGGAGACCTGTGAAAAGGCTATGAACGCTGTTGCCCTTATGGAAAACTTTGACGTAAAAGAAAGGGGTAAGAACAAGGGCACTAGTGCAATTCAAAGGGCAGAAATCAATCTTGAAGATCTTGGGTCAAAAAACTTCTTTGATGCCGTTGGCTTAGCCTTTTAAGTACCATAAATTTTTATCTGTTTAATTTTATAGATATTTTTAGCCTTAAAAGAATAAAACAAACAGCTGTTATATCCTTTCAGGGCTAAAATTATCTCGTTGATTTATCCTTGAGCATCTGTTCATCTTGGGCTAGTATTTCTTACCTTCGTAAGGTGTTGGTTTCTAGTTTTTAAATCAAGAAGGGTTAGCCCATTATTAAACTGTTTTTTTGTGTATAAGGTATTACCTAAAATAAGGTTTAAGACTTTGGGTTTTGGTCTAAACATATTAGACGAAAGCCGAAACAATTGGGTATGGAGAACTCACAGTTAAGTGAACCATCCCTCCCTGATAAGTTTGAGGTTATCCTCGGTTACCATAGCTGGATCAGCTACATAAATATAGGCTCCTTTCCCTAGCCATCTTTTGAGAGATGGTTGTAAGTACGGTATTGTTAACTTTGCTGTTTAAAAAATTTTAGCTAAGATATAGCCTACAAGGATACCAAAGGTTATTACGATGGATACCGCTTCTTTATTAAATTCAACACGTTTCCCTTTTTTAATCCTTAATAATTTTATTAGGTATAAAAAAATATTAATGGACAAAAAAACAGGCAACATCATTGCCCTGACCATAATCGGTCCTGCTAAAGGAACATTACCTACAAATCCAACTAACATTGTCCCGAGTATACTTAAGAGATTTAAGCCGAAGAAATAATATAGGATTGCCAGGGAAGACAAGATTGTTATAACATAGATAAAGGCTTTATTTCTTTTATAAAATTTTTTTAATTTTGTCCACATAAGGGTTTTTACTATACACCTGTTAAGTAAATTTTTCAATTGGAAAGAGATCATGAGCTGAGTTTTCGATAAGTGAGCAACCATAAAAACTTATAATAAGCCCAAATTAGAAATAAAGAAAAAGAAGATGTCGCTAGGCGTATCGATAATATCTTACATAATTTCCGTAGTAAATTGGATTGCCCAATTACCCTAAATACCCATTTCAATCCATACTACCCTGTCTTTACATGCATAGTCCCTTAACACTTCTACTAACCGATAATTATTATTCCTAAGCAATAAACCCAGGACATCCTCCGCCTGATCAGAGCCTATCTCAAGCAACAGATTCCCCCTTGGCCTCAGAAATAAATAAGCCTCTTCAAGGATTAACTTATAGAATTTTAATCCATCCAATCCTCCATCTAGTGCAATAATAGGCTCATGTTGTTTTATCTCTTCTTGTAGAGTAAGGATATCACATGATCTAATGTATGGAGGATTCGAAACAATAATATCTACTTTTCTTTTTTCTTCTTTTAATGGAGAAAACATATCCCCGTGAAGAAAACCAATAAGATCGGCCACATTGTTACGTTGGGCATTATTCTCTGCCTTTTTTAATGCTAATTGTGATATGTCTGAAGCAACATATCTACATCTCTCACCCAGTTCTTTAGCAAGACTGATAATAATATTTCCTGAACCCGTCCCTATATCCCAGATAATAGGATGAGGTAAAGGATTATAATTATTATTTATAATTGAGAGGGTTTTTTCCACTAGGAGCTCTGTTTCTGGACGAGGGATGAGGACATCGTTATCAACCTCAAAATCACTGGACCAAAACTCTTGCTTGCCTAACAGGTATTGAAGTGGCTCATGGGAAGATCTCTTGTGTAAAAGCGTCCTAAAAATTTCAAGAGATTTTTCAGGTAAGACATCTCTTAATCTTAAGAACAAACCTCCTCGATCTGTCTTACAAGCAAAGGCTAGGAGTAATTCGGCAGTTAATCTTGGACTCTCAATATGATTTTTTTCTAGATAGGAAGTAGCTGAATTTAGAAGACTAAAGGTTGTAATAGTCATCTCTAAGGTAAAAAAATCCTTCACTAAAATATCCACTATAAAAACGAGAAGAAAAAAGATAGCAGTTAAGAAGACAAAAAGTCGAGAAGATGAGAAAAACCTAACCAGAAGTAGTATAGCTTCTTAGCTTCTTGACCTCTTCTTAGCTTCTATTGTCTCCCCATCGTTTAAAGCCTCTGCCTGGTAATAAGCTATTAATGGATCTATTACCTCGTCAAGGCTACCTTCAAGAATACGATCCAACTTGTATAGGGTTAGATTTATACGATGATCGCTGATTCTTCCTTGAGGAAAATTATAAGTTCGTATCTTTTCGCTGCGATCACCACTCCCAATCTGCAATCTTCGGGCTTGGACAATATCTTGCTCTTGTTCCTCTCTTGCCTTATCGTAAAGTCGAACCTTTAAGATTCGAACAGCCTTAGCCTTATTTTTATGCTGAGATTTTTCATCCTGACAACTCACTACCAGCCCAGTTGGAATATGGGTTACACGCACAGCCGAATCGGTTGTATTAACACTCTGTCCTCCTGGCCCAGAAGACCTAAATATATCTATTCTTAAATCTGAAGGATCAATCTGAACCTCGACATCATCTGCCTCAGGAAGAACAGCTACAGTTATAGTTGAGGTATGTATTCTACCTGATGCCTCTGTTGTAGGCACACGTTGGACTCGATGCACCCCACTCTCATATTTTAGGCGGCTATAAACACTTTCTCCTTGTATGCTAACAATAATTTCCTTTAAACCTCCTACACCTGTAGAATGTGAACTTAATACATCTATTCTCCAGGCCTTCTTTTCAGCATACTTACTATACATCCTAAAAAGATCTGCTACAAATAACCCGGCCTCATCACCGCCTGTACCTGCCCTAATTTCAAGGAGTATATTTTTTTTATCGTTAGGGTCGCTTGGTAATAAAAGTATCTTTAAACTTTCTTCTTGTATCTCCTTCTCCTTTAAAAAGCCATTATATTCTTCCTGAGCAAGTTCTTTAAACTCTTGATCTTCATCACCATTAAGAATGTTTTTAGCCTCTCCAATACCTTTCAAAATTTTTTTATATTTTTGATAGGCGACGACTAAATCATAAAGTTCAGCATGAGATTTTGCGTATTGTTGATATTTAGATTGATTAGCTATAATTTTAGGGTCACTCAATAGATTTGTTAACTCGTTATATTTACTAATTAGAGCTTCTAAATTTTCAAACATTAATATACACCTCTAGTAATTTTATTCTGATTATAACGGATTTAT
>JAZDLJ010000410.1:0-5506 GCA_043802115.1 bacterium
GTGGGAGAACGGAATAGGTAGTACCGATGCCCATGATATAAAAGTCCTGTTTTGATATTTTGTGTTATTTGATTTGACTGGCACGTTGTACCTTTCCCTGAAAGGGATTAATGTTAGTAGCCGTGGGTTAATAACCCACGGCTACTAACATTGATCCCCTGCGGGGAAAATACTAATTGCTTATGAAACCACGCCTTTAGGCGTTGCTAGTAATATCCCCCTTATAGGGGGCCTAATCATACCACCCTTTGAAAGGGTGGTCCTGATTAAGAACTAATTTTTCAGATTTCTTCCGTGGTTTCATTGTCCTGTTTTTTTAAGAGGATACGATAAAAATACAATTTACAAACAAGACGAAAAAAAATACAAATATAAAAATATCAAAATGAGCAATGGATATATATAACTCAATCTCTCATCTTAATCCCAAACAAAAAGAAGCAGTTCTGTATACAGAGGGGCCTTTACTGATCCTGGCTGGGGCAGGAAGTGGAAAAACCAGGGTTATAACAATGAGGGTTGCTTATCTTTTAGCTAAAGGAATTCTTCCTGAACAGGTACTGGCTGTAACCTTTACTAATAAATCAGCCAAGGAAATGCAAGAGAGGGTAAAAAAAATAGTAAAACTCCCGCGAGGGAAAAAAAAGCCCATTATCTCAACATTCCATTCATTGTGCCTTACTATTCTGAGAAATGAGATAGAATGTCTTGGTTATAGAAAAGATTTTACTATTTATGATACCTCAGAACAGCTTTCTCTCTTGAGAAACCTGATGACTGAGATCAAGGTACATGATAAGAGTTTTAAGGTAGAAAATATCATGGAGAGGATAAGCAAAATAAAGAGCTCTTCAATTCTCGCAAGTAAACCAGATAAAAAGCAGGGTTCATCGGAGGAGGAAATAGAAGAAGTAGCCCATTCTTTATGGAATAAATATCAAAAGACACTCATTACCTTTAATGCAGTAGATTTCGATGACCTGCTCCTTCTAACCGTAGACCTTTTCACAAAACATCCCTATATATTACAAAGGTATCAAGAGCGTTTTAAATACATTATGGTCGATGAATATCAGGATACAAACCTAGTTCAGTACAATCTTATAAGACTACTTGCAGGAAAAAACATGAACCTCTGTGTTGTCGGAGATGACGATCAATCAATCTATGGGTGGCGAGGGGCAAATATCTATAATATCCTTGAATTTGAAAAGGATTTTCCAAATACAAAGGTAGTTAGGCTTGAACAGAATTATAGGTCATTTGGTCATATCCTTAAAGCAGCAAATGGGGTTATAAAAAATAATAAAAAAAGGATGAAAAAAACTCTCTGGACTCAGAAAGAACTTGGGCCAAAGGTTAAGCTTGTAAAGGCTCTTAATGAGGAAGAAGAGGCACAATGGATCGCAGATAGGATTTCACTTATAAAATATGAGCAGAATATCCACTATGAGGATGTAGCGATTATCTATAGGGCTAATACCTTATCACTCCCTTTTGAAGAGGCGTTTAGGAGAGAAAAGATCCCCTATCATGTGGTAGGAGGGACAAGTTATTTTGAACGGCGGGAGATTAAAGATATTATCGCTTATCTGAAAATTATCGCCAATCCTAATGATGAACTAAGTCTTTTACGAATTACTAATATTCCGAAAAGAGGGTTAGGGCTTACTACCTTAGAAAAATTTTCAGGCTTTGCCAGGGATAACGAAATCCCTTTGCTAGAGGCATTAAAAAGGGGAGGAGAAATAAAAGATATCAAAGAAAAGGTCGCTCAAAGCGCCCTTAAATTTGCAAGTTTGATTGACTGCTATAGAGAAAAACTTAAAGACAGCAAGGACATGAGTGCGATAGTAAAAAATTTAATTCAGGAGATAAACTATCGTGATTTCATTGGAGAACTTTACAAGACACCAGATGTTATTCACCGAAGAATTGAAAATGTAAATAACTTTGTTGAGTCTCTTGGACGTTATGAGGGAGGAGAAAATCCAACCCTGCAAGGCTTTCTTGAAGAAATGGCCCTTGTCAATATCGAAGAAAAAACAGACAACAACTTTGGAGTTACCCTTATTTCCTTTCATTCATCAAAGGGACTTGAATTTCCAATTGTCTTTATAGTTGCTGTTGAAGATAATATCTTACCGCATAAAAAATCAGCAACCAGTCCAGAAGAGATCGAAGAAGAAAGAAGGCTTTTTTATGTAGGGATTACACGGGCTCAGAGGGAATTATACCTACTTTATACTGAACATAGGATAAAATATGGGAAGAAACAGCCAAGTGCTCCATCTCCATTTTTAGAGGAGATCCCTCCAGAGGTAATTGAGAATGAATCTGATAAAGTCGAGGCAAAAGACCCCGAAGAAAGTAAAAAAAAGGCAAGGGCTTTTTTTGACAATATCCAGGAGATGCTTAAATAATCTGATTGTATTTTAGGTGATCTTTATGCCCAGCCGTTGAAGCGGTATTATTGCAAATGCCCAAGCCTTGATCGATGCCCTGGAAATCAGAAATGAATTATCCCACGATTACAGCGGTGCCTGAACTTGAACACAAGGAATTAAAGGAACATATTGACAGGGTTGGAATTGAATTTTATAAGTTAGAGGGTTAAGAGCCTAGAAGCCTTTCGTACACCTTCATTTGTCGTTGATAATGTCCTCCAGGATTGAATCTCTCTTCTAAAAATCCCCTCCCTGCCATCCCCAATTCAGAGCTATTCTCCAATGCCTTATTTACTTTATCAAGGAGATCAACTTCATTGCCTGGTTCAAATAGATAACCAGTCTTACCATCTAAGACAAGTTCAGGAATACCTCCAATATTAGTCGCTACAACTGGCTTTCCATAGGCATAGGCTTCTAAGACAATATTAGGTGAATTTTCATACCATTCAGAAGGAAGAATGAGAATGCTGGATTTACGGATTAATTCCCCAACTTCATTAAATTTTTTAAATCCTAATATCTCTGCATTAAGTTTTTTTTGTTTAACCGTTCGTCTCAGATATGCTTCTAAATGTCCTGTACCAGCAACTATTAATTTTAATCCAGGGTTTCGTTCTATTGCTCTAATTAGGGTCCCAATCCCTTTTTCTCTACTAATCCTCCCGGCATATAAGATATAACCCTCATTTTCTTTGGAAGGTGTAATATTTCCAGGATCAAAAAATGGAGGTATATGGGTTATTTTATCTTCGGGTATTTTATAATATCTAATAAAAACATCTCTAATAAAGTGGCTTGGCGCAATCCAATGATCGACATATTTTTTATAATAGTCTAAAATGTGGTTAACTTTTATGTCAGCTAAACCGATTATACTCATTAATAAAGAATTTTTTACACACCTTCTTTTAAGACATCTTAGATTAAATTTTGTTGTACAATTAAAATCTAAACAATTTTCATGAAATCCATCTAAGGCGGTTGAATTTGAACATAATAAGGCATAATCACTCAATCTCATTACTGTTTTTATACTTGTATCTCTTGCAGCCTTAAAGATCGAAGCTGATAGGTGTCTGACCACACCAAACCCTTGCAAGATTTGAGGCTGTTCTTCTTTACATAATCTTTTAACCTTGGCATATGCCTCTTGATTAAAGAACATATTCTTAAATGCCTTTATATATCTAAAGAAATGCCTTTGCCTTATTTCTGAAAGGCCACTGACTTCTGATAGGTTATAGTATTTACAAAAATGCTTGGAATCTTCAGTTGGGATATTTTCTGGGTAATTGGTAGAAAAGGGGATAATTTTGTGCTCTTTGGTTTCCAGTAGTTCTTTTAATCGGAAAAGATAGGATTCTAGGCCAGCTCTGGGGTAATAGAATTTAGAGGCAAAGATTATTTTCATTATGATTTTTTTGAAAATGCGCTAATATTTAGTAAAAACAATTTGATAACAGATTACCATAAATTTTAATTTTATAGCAATATAATTCTCTAAACTGTTTTTCGGGATTAATAAAAATTCTAGAAGCCAAAATAAAAAAAATAAGAATTATCAACTCTTTGAAACCGCTCGTTATGGAATTTAATCTAAATGTTAAAACGTAAAATCCTTACAAATACTGCCTTTAACATTTCTTCGCAAATTTTAGGATTAGTCTTTGGAGTTGTCTTAGCTCGTTTACTTTTCCCAAGAGATTTTGGTATCTATGGTATTTCTTTACTTTGTATTGAGATTGCTGTTTTCTTATCTTTTGAAGGTTTCGATGTTGCCTTAATTCAAAACAAACAAACAAATGAAAAATATTATGGATCAGTGTTTTGGTTTTATCTAATAGTTAATTCAATTCTAGCAATTCTCATTTTTGTAAGTGCACCTACGATTTCAGTATTTTTTAAAATGCCACCCCTTACTTTATTGCTAAAATGGCACGTAATTGTTTTGATCATCGCAGCTTTCAGACCGATTTCAAGTGTAATCTTAACAAGAGATTTAAAATTTAAAGAACTTGGAATAGCCACGTTTCTTTCAAAAACAGTAACAGGTATTTCTTCTATTATCTTTGTCCTTTTTAAATTCGGAGCGCTAAGTTTAGTCCTTGGTTCTATCTTAGGTGAACTTACAAGCAATCTTGTCTCTCTTTATTTTGTATTAAAAACAAAACAACATCTTATTTTTAAATTAAATTTTAATATCCTAAAGGATCTTAGTCATGTGGGTATTGGTGTGACTCTCCAACAAGTGTTTGGTTATGTTTCTGGAAATGTAGATTATTTTTTATTAGGAAAATTGACTTCAGCAGAGATATTAGGTTTTTATACAAAGGCATTTAAATTAATGACTATACCTGTAAGGCAAGTCAGCCGAAATATAAGTAAGGTACTACTCTCTGGTTTTTCCCAAATCCAAGACGATAATGAGCAGATTATTAATAAGTTCTTAAAAATAGTTCAAGCCACTTCTCTAGTTACCTTTCCCTTATTTTTAATTTGCTATATCTATTCACCAGGATTAATTTTTTTTGTCTATGGTGAAAGATGGATGCCAACTGTGATTCCCTTTAGGATTCTTATCCTTGCAGGTGCAATAAAATCATTATCAACCTATTTAGGAGATATTCTAAAGGCTAAAGGACTGGTTTTTTATGAGCTTCTTGTCCAGGTTGGGAATGCATTAATCATCGGAATTGGAGGTTTTTTCGCTATACTAAGATGGGAAATGAAGGGGAGCTCTTATATAGTTGTCTTGGCTTCAATAATATTTTGGATAGCTATGTTAATAATTTTTTTAAATACCTTAGAATTGTCCGCATTAAGATATTTTAAGGTATTATTACCTTCTACGTTTATTTGTGTTATATTAACCTTGTGGAATATCTTTTTGAAGGGTATCGTAGGTAGCAATAATACCCTTCAAACCCTTATTATTGGTATCTTAAGCAGCCTTTTTTGGTATATCTTTTCCATTATAATTATTAAAAATTATTGCTTACTAAATTTAGAAATAGATAGACTCTATCAAAAATTAACAATATTTTTTTATGAAATGA
>JAZDLJ010000452.1:0-4389 GCA_043802115.1 bacterium
GTAAAATTGCCTCTGTTTGAGCGAAGCGAGTTAGGCAATTTAGGGAAGCAAGCTTAGAAAATTCAAAAAGACTACTTCAACGAACGAAGCAAAGATTTTTGTCTTCCTACGCCCTGTAAGATTAATTTGGAAAGATGTCTACTAGCCCAGGGCAACACCCTGGGCAAGGGAAATTTTCAGATGAAAAAACATCCAGTTACAATCGAGATAGGCGCTAACTATTTAAAAACAGCAATATTAAAAGATTTAAATGCCCAATCTCCTCAAATAATCTATTTTCAGGTCAAAGAAATAGTATCTCTATCGGAAGCAGAGGTAGGAGAGGCTATTAAAGCGGTCTTTCATAGATTAAAAATTAAACCCCATCCCTTATCAGTGTCTATCCCCAGAAACCTCGTTACCTTTAGAAAAGAACTTCTCCCATCAAAAGATAGTAATGAAATATCAAAGATGCTAGAGCTAAAGATTGGTGAGTATGTCCCATATGCCAGGGATGAGGTCTCTTATGGCTGGATACCTATCGGCCAGGATGAGAATAGCTTTACTAAGGTCATGTTAGCAATTATTCAAAGAAGTAGGTTAAGAAGGACATTTAACATCCTTGAGCAGGCAGAGTTATTGGTTGAAGAGGTTAACCTGAGCTCATGCAATATCTGGAGTTGGATAACCTTATCACTAGGGAATAAACTAAATCCTGATGAATTATACCTTGCTTTAGATATAGATATAGATTTTGCCGACCTCATGATTTTTTCTTCAACTCATCTTCTTTTTTCCAGGAGTATTAGTATTAAGGCCAACGAATTAGAAGAGAAGATTAATTGCAGGAGGCTGGTTGGGGAGATCAGACAATCCTTGATCATGTTCCAGAATGAAGAGAAAGGAAATAGGCCAGTAAAAATTTTTCTATCTGGTATAACTAAAAGCACAAGGGTCTTAGCAGATTTTTTAAAAGAGGATATGGAGCTTTCAGTAACCTTTATTCCTTCCTTTGGATTAGCTAAAGATATTAAGGTTGATGTAACAGAGTCATTTGAACAAACCTCAACTACCTCGCTATTTCCTTTTATAAAGGGTAATCTCAGTTCAATAATCTCTTTTACTCTTCCTGATCTCCAACTCAAGAGATCATTAAAGAAAAAAATAAGGGAACTGATAACCCTCGGTAGTCTCGTTATCTCTTTAACTGTCTTGATCGTGGGAAGTTTTTTAGGAAAAATATATACTCATCAGAGTTATCTTTCAAAAGTAGAAGAAAAATATAAATTAATAGAACCAGAAGTAAATAAGCTTTCTTTTTATTCAGAACAAACTGTTTTTTTAAAAAAGTTTATAATAGATAAAGGATTGGTCATTAATTTGTTAAAAGAACTTTATCTAATTACCCCTGAGAATGTTTTTCTGGCAAATATAGAATTAAAGGATAATAAACTGATCTTAAAAGGAGAAGCCCTTCAGCTATCTGATGTCTCCAGTCTTATGGGCATGTTAGAAAAGTCTAGTTACTTTGAAAAAGTAGAGAATAAATATACCCAGCAAAAAGAGTCAAAGGGGCAGAGTTTGAACTCGTTTGAGATTAACATTCAGTTACAAGGGATAAAGTAGCTTTTTTATTTTATCCCTTGTAACTGAATGTTTTAGTATTATAGTACAGTTTTTAGATGAGAGGCAAAGAATATGAAGTTATTACCAAAACAGAAAGAACTCCTTTATATCACAAGTGGATTATTGGTAGTCATATTCATTTTAATTTTTTTAATTAATTCAATGAATAATATCCTGCAAGGCGTAAAAAACGAAATAAGGCAAAATGAAAAAAAATATTCCTCTGCCATAGCTATCTTTAGACAAAAAGAGACAATTGAAAAAATATTCCATAATTATGAACCATATTTAAGTATAAATGGAAGTGATGAGGAGATTACTACAAAGATTTTTAATGAGGTTCAAAAGATAGCCCAAGATGCTGGAATGCCTCTCTCTAGTTCAAAGACCCAAGCTGCGCCAGATCCACAGAAGGATAGTAAAAAATACAAGAAGTATATAATTAAATTAACAAGTAATAGTCACATAGATAGACTCATCCAATTCCTTTATGCCATCTATCAATCAAAATTATTGCTGCAAGTAGAGGATATCTCTATTGCAACCAAATCGAAGAGAAAAACAAAAGATGTCGAATTAACCATAACTATATCTTTATCCTTGGTTGTCTTGGAAACCAAAAAAAACAACCATCTGTAATGGGCATAAAGTAAAAGGCACTTTATGCCCATTACAGATGGTTGCGGAGGAATAACTAATGTTGATGAGACTTGGTGAGATGTTGATTGAGAAAGGGTTAATTAGTAACGACGATCTAAACTATGCCCTGCAGATCCAAAGGGAGAGCGATAAACTACTTGGCCAGGTACTTATAGAGCTTAATCTAGTTACAGAAGAACAACTCTTGAATACTGTAGCTGAACAATTAAATATACCCTTTGAGAAGCTTAATGAGATAATGATAGACAAGGAGTTATTAAACAAGATACCCTTTACCTTTATGGAAGAGTATAAATTTATCCCGATTAAGGTTGAAAGGGATAATCTCTTAACTATCGCTTCTCCAAATCCAATCGACACTGCCTTAATAGATAATATGCGGTTATATTTTGGGTTCAATATTAACCCCTTATTAACTTCAACTAAAGATGTCCTTGATTTTATAGCTATACATAAACCTAAAGAGAATTTATCAATAAAAAAAGAAGAAGCTCTTTTGGAACCTGAAGTTATCATAAAAAAAGTAAAACAAGAAGAGCCTGGAAAAAATGATCCTGATTTAATAAAAGAGCTATTTGCTAAGATTTGTCAGGATGGCCTAAAAAGAAAGGCCGATTTTATCTACCTGGAGAGACATAAAGATGCGTTTCATTTGCGCTACAAGACTAGTAAGGGATTGGAAGAAGGCAACCTGGAAGAAGAGAGAAGGGAGTTATATCTAAGTTTAACTTCTTTTATAAAGTATAATAGTATACCTATCAAACTAAGAGGGGCATTGAAGCAATATCTTATGACAGAAGAGATTGATAATAAGAGAATTAACCTAAGAATATGCATTATCCCCACTATTGATGGGGAAGACATCTTCATAGAATTATTAATTGATTCACCCTTACCTGAGTTAGAAAATTTGTTTAATAACCAGAAGGATATAAGACTCATTAAGGATATAATTGAAGAAAAAAAAGGTCTTTTTATCATAAGTGGACCAGGAAATTCAGCTCGGGAATTCACTCTTTATTCGATATTAAAGAGCCTGAATACAACTAAAAATGAGATAATCCTCTTAGGGCACTCTAGATACGAGCTTCCTGGGATCAATCAGATTGAGTTGAGTCAACCAGGAGAGGTTGCCCTGACTCAGTTCGTAAGAGATATTACAAGATATGAGCCCGATATCCTTGTTGTTACTGAACCATCTCCTCCAGAATTATTAAGACTTCTTCTTAATTTTACCTATAAGAAACGACTTGCCTTGAGTATATTAGATGCAGAGGATAATCTTGATGCCGTAAATATTTTCTTAGAATCAGGATTAAACCTCTATAAATTAGAGGATACCCCTATCCTCTTTATCTCTCAGATTTTTGTTCGCCGCATCTGTCCCCACTGTAAGGAAGAATGTGATCTGTCAACCCAAGACCTAATCAGAGAATGGCTATTAGCGAATAAGGATAGTTTTCAAATAAGGGATGAACAATTAAAAGGTAAGCGATTCTTTATTGGTAGGGGTTGTACGTATTGTAATTTTTCAGGTTATTCAGACAGAATGCCAATCTATGAGGTCTTGAGACTTGAAAATAAATTAAGAGATGCATGGTTAAATAAATCATCTTTGGGGCAGTTAAGAGCAATTGTCAGAGGGGAAGGGATGAAGACGTTTGACGAAGGTATTATAGAGAAGTTGCTGGATGGGGTAACTACCTGGGAAGAGGTGAGGAGGATTAATTCGCTTCCATATCCCATAAAGTAATTGCAGGATAATAAATGTGAAGAAATGGAATTATGTAGACAATCAAAGATGAACTTAAACCATTCTATACAGACATTTTATCCATAAAACCTCTTTATAATTTATTATAGAGGAAGTTGCTTGATTATCGAGTTTTAGGCTTAAATTAAAGAAATTAAGAGATATTCTTAAAATTTTTCTAAAGTAAGCAGCGGACTTTTAATATTTCTTAAATCCTTGGTTTTGGAAATCAGTATAATTGCGGTATATCTTGTTGATAATGAAAATAAAAATGAGGTTTTTGGGGTTAAGTGGAAAATATCCTTTGTTTATGAGGGGTTAGAGGAACTGGAAACATAACGTATGCAGTAGCCCCAAGTAATCAAAGAGAT